>JANNEK010000418.1:0-4587 GCA_031378605.1 Chitinophagaceae bacterium
TTGCGCCAACCACAGTTTTTTGTAAGTATAAAAGATTTAGTTCGTGTTTTGATGGTAAATACCAGTCGCCATAAGTAACTCCACCAACGGTAACTGAATATTCATTGCACAAAGTAGCTGCAAATGGATTTCCATCAACTGCTCCCTGATTTGCAATTATAATAGCTGTATTTTTTAAACCTGCGCCTACACCATCTGCCCTGGCACGGGTGTTTGTATTAGTACCACCATACCATCTGTGTCCAAAGCTTTGGTCAGTGGTTGCTGCTATTAAGCCATGCTGCCCGTTATCATATACATAAAACACAATACCGCCACCGTAATTTTCGCCAATAAAATGCTGGGGAGCAGTAGTATTTGCAGAAGACCAGGTAGAACCATTGTAAGTCTGAAGCGCATTGATGCTGGTATTGTAAATAGTAAGGCCAGCAGCGGGTGAGGAAATTGCATTGCGCTGGGTGGCGTCCATACGTGGGGGTAAGAAACCTTTTGTTATACTGCTTACATCCAACTGTGCAGATGCATTTGGAGTTATGGTACCCATACCAACATTACCAGTAGTTGTGTTCATTACAAAGCTCCAGCCGCTGTTGGTATTGCCATACAATCCAACCTGGTCGTTACTTTGCATACCTATAAAAGCCGATAAATTCGAATTATCTGTATTATTTAGCCAAATTCCTGCTGTATTATTTATATCACCGCCGCTGCGGATACGCATACGGCCATTTATATCAAGACGGTAGCCTGGGTCTGTATTGCCAATACCAACATTTCCATTGGCTTTCAACGTAAGGCGTTCTCCGCCTCCGGTTATAAAGCTTATATCGCCGGGTCTGTCGTTATAAATAAATAATTTATCAGGGTCGGAGGCTGAATAGCCCAGCCAACCATATCGGCCGCCGGCATTACCTAATGGGTAAAAATCTTGGTAGGCTTCATTTACGCCAGAAAGCCTTAGAATAGGAATTCCAGTAATATTGCTTTTTACTTCTAAGGTAGCGTTGGGTGAAGAAGTGCCAATGCCTATTTTCCCATTTCGCAAAACAGTTAATGCATTGCTTCTTTCATTATTTGCAGTGCCATTACCAATTTGAAAAATGCGGTCGGTAAATGCAGAAGTGGTTGGATTGGGCGTGTCGGTAGAGTCATTAAATAATCCCACACTCATGCTGCCGTAGGCTTTTGCCCTTGTATCAACACCTGCTGCAAAAGAACTGGCGCCATGGGCATTTGATAGCTGGCCTATGGCCATAGCTTCGTTATTTGTAGCTTTTGTAAGGTAACCGGCAGTAAAAGAATTAATACCTGTAGCATTTGTATAATAACCGGTTGCTGTTGAATAGTCGCCACTGGCTGTTGTTAGATACCCCATTGCGGTTGAATTAACTCCGCTGGCCGTTGATCCATATCCCATTGCGGTTGAATATTCGACACTGGCAGTGGTCAGATTTCCTATTGCTGTTGAACCAATTCCGCTGGCCGTATTGTTAAATCCCATTGCGGTTGAAGATTGTCCAGATGCTTTAGTATTAAAACCAGAAGCAAAAGAATAACTTCCTACGCTGTCTTTATTCCAATTATCCCCTGCTACATACCCTGTTCTAAATGCTGCTCTGGCTGGGTACCACATCATTCTTCTTCCTTCGCCGCTTATCGGCGGCAAATGCTCTGATCCTGAAAGGCCATTTGCAGAAAAAACCACACTGCTGTCTGTTACATGAAGTCTGGCAAGAGGAGCAGTGGTGCCTATACCTACATTTTGTGCTGAACCAATCAAGGCCATCTTACAAAATAGTAAAATCAGGAATAAAATCTTTTTCATATTTTCTTTTTAAGTTGATTAACAAATATTTTTTAGTTTATTCAATTTCCTCTTGCTTATTGAAATAATTTCCCCGTTTCGCATAAGCATCTGGTTACCTATTTTCCTTTCTATAAATTGTTTGTTTATTAAATGGGTGCGGTGAGTTCGTATAAAGTCTTGCGGCGGTAATACCAGTTGAAACCATGCTAATACTTTAGCCACCGTAATTGGATATCGTTCATCGGTACAATAAATTCGGCTGTAGTTACTACTCGCCTGCACGCGAATAATATGATTTACCTGTTTTACGATAAAACCATTAACTATGGGGATATGAATTTCATCCATTAATTTAGCAGTCATCGTAATTGTGTTTATGGTTAAATAAATCCGATAGTGATTTTTATTCGACACTTTAGTTACATTATCGATGACACAAAACTTCAATAAAATAAAATGGAAAACAATCCCGCAAACACCTGTTTCTGGTATCCCTTGTTCAGGGGATTTTGGGCAAGATGTTGGGAATATGATATTTTGTACATTATTTTTATAGGTAAAATAGATAGGTAAGTGAAGAAGCTGTTATTGGTAGCAGGTATTTTAACGGGTCTCCAGGGTTTCTCTCAATCTGAAAGGGTAAGAGATAGTCTGCGTAATTTAATTATACAACGCCCTTCGGATACCGTTAAAGTTTTACACTACTTCCAATATGGCGAAACGTTTGAAACAGAAAATGCAGACAGTGCTTTTTTCTATTACAAAAAAGGAAAAGATCTTTCAGAAAAACTTAATTATTTAGATGGCGAAGCAACCTATGTAAGTTATTCAATAGTTATACTTAACAACCAGGGTAAATTTAAAGAGGCATTAAGATTGTGTACAGATCTATTAGCATTGTTGGAAAAGGGAGGTACAAAAAAGCAACGGGCAATCGCTTACATTAATACAGGAAGCGAATGGCAATATTTATCAGATCTTGAAGAAGCAGCAAAAAATTACGTACAGGGTGCAAAACTTGGAGAAGAAATTGCGAATGTAATAATACAGCGGGTAGCTTATAATAATCTTGCTTCGATTTTTAATTCGCTGCAGCAATATGTAAAGGGTAAACAGTATGCTGAAAAATCATTAGTGTTAGCTAAAGAAATGAAAGATGACTATGCGATTGCTTCATCTATCATTAATATCGCTACGTCTGAAGCATTTCTTAAGGAATTCGACCAGTCTCTCCTACATTTTAAAGAAGTATTCTCGCTGGGAGAAAAAATGCAAGATAATATTATTGTAATGGATGGCTGGTTGGGTATGGCCGATAATTATATCCAACTGAATAATCGGCAGGCTGCTGAAATGTATTATCGGAAAGCAATTGAAATGTCAAAGAAAATAAACGCACCTGAATACGAGTTGTATGGATATATGGGACTTTCTAAGTATTTGCTTGAAGTAAAAAAGCTTGAAGAAGCAAAGACAACGATCGATGATGGAATTCGGATCGCTCAACAGTTAGGTACAAGGATTGAATTAAAAGATTTATATCTCCGTGCATCAGAATTAGATGAGGAAAGGGGAAAGGGCATTGAGGCGCTGCGATGGCATAAAAAATTTGTTGCACTTAATGATTCGGTGATTAATGAAAAGAATACTACCAATGTGAACCTGATGGAAATAAAATACGAAACAGAAAGAAAGGAACAGCAGTTAGTAGTTCAGCGGGTTAGTATCCGGCAGAAAAATATATTAAATGGTATTTTGATTGGTGCAACCGGTGCACTATTAATTATTTCGTTGCTATCGTATCGTACGTTTCGTCAAAAAAGGAAATTACAGGAACATAAAATTGCCGAACTGGAGAAAGAAAAATTATTATCCGCTACACAATCACTATTAAAAGGCCAGGAAGATGAACGAAGCAGGCTTGCCAGAGACTTGCATGATGGCCTTGGCGGATTGTTAAGTGGCGTTAAACTTCAATTAGGAGCTATGAAAGGAAATTTAATTTTATCAGAAGAACATGGCAGAACATTTAATAATACACTGTCTAAATTGGATGAATCCATTAGTGAAATGCGCCGGGTGGCACATAACATGATGCCCGAAGCATTAATGAAATTAGGATTACAACAGGCACTACAGGATTATTGCGATGGATTATCTGATGCACAAGCATTTAAAATAAATGGTGAATTTTACGGCCTGGAAAAAAGAATGGAGTCTTCCATAGAAATTGTGGTATACCGAATTGTTCAGGAATTATTAAACAACGCGGTAAAGCATTCGGGTGCATCTGCCATACTTGCGCAGGTGATTCGAAATGAAAAAAATCTTTCCATTACCATAGAAGATAATGGCAGGGGATTTAATAAGGAAGCAATATTGCATGGCGCAGGCCTGAGAAATATTCAGTCGCGGGTAGATTATTTGAAAGGCCAAATGGATATTAAATCGGAACCGGGCAAGGGAACCTCTATACATATTGATTGCATAATAGAAGAAAATGGATAAAATAAGAGTAATAATTGTTGATGATCATCCCATGGTATTGGAGGGAATGCGTAGTATGCTTACTCAAATAAACTTTGTGTTTATATGCGGTACGGCAGGTAATGCTTATGAAGCCATCGAGCTCATTAAAGAATCTTCTCCGGATATAGTTATTACAGATATTAATATGCCCGAAGTGAGTGGCATTGAACTGGCATTGAAAATAAAAAAAGAATTTCCTGGTGTTAAGATAATTGCCATGAGTACGTTTAAGGAGCGTAGTTATATCTCAC
>JANNEK010000421.1:0-1643 GCA_031378605.1 Chitinophagaceae bacterium
TGTCAATGCCAATAAAGAAGCATAAAGCGATAAGCAGATAACGCATATATTTTGAATTGTTTTTGATTTTATTGGTTGTGTCGAATAGGGTTTGCAAAAGAGGGTCAAGTAAAAATGTCTTGGCACTTAATACTGTGTCCACCGAATTGCCCACAACGTCAGGGCTTTGCGTTCGGCGGGGCATTTGGAAAACATTCAGCCCGGAACTGAAGCCGATGTAAGTTACAAAAGTTGAAAATATATTCTGTTGCTCATCCGTGTTCGGTCAGCCCGATATGCCGCTGATAGTAGCAATAAGATGAGGATTTATTCGTCGCCCCCCGCTGACGCAAAACCCCATGTAAGCAGCATACTCTATTGTTCTTCCAATGTTATTGTCAAACCGAGTTTCATAAACTTTACGTCTGGAATAACTTTTAATGCAAAATCAAGTTGTATGTCCTTACGTTCTGCGACAATAAGACCTTTTACTTTTTGTCCGTCTTTACAAAGTTCTTCCTTTGTCCAACCCATGTACCGAAGAATTTGACCAATGGTTTTGTCTGTACCTTGTCTCTTAATTTCAATAACTAAAAAGTCATTATGCTCGTCAATGCAAAGCATATCCATTATGCCAACTGTTTGTGTGTCGTATTGTCCGTTTTTCCGAACTTGCTCTTCTTCGTCGAAGTATTTTAGTTTTGGAAAAAGTCTCGGCATATTACGATGTAGTAATGTCTGATAATGTTGAACTTCTAATGCTTCAAATTTCTGTTCTTCTTGTGGCGTTTCTATTTTTATTGGTACGCCATCTATTATTTCTTCTTGTTCTTTTGGGAAAGCATGATATAGAAGTCGGGCAAATTCAAAATTTTCAAATGTCCTACCAATGATTTCTTCTAATTTCTTTTTTACTATTAGCAGCTTGAAGTTGTACTCAAGATAAAGGTCAAGCCCTGTGTTTTCTGTGTCAAGTCCGCTTACTAACAGCTTTGAAAGGAAATGGTCTTGGTCATTGAAAATCGGAAGAAATATGTCTGGGTAGTAAATGGTTAAAAGTTTTGGTATTACTGTCCTGCCTGTTTTAAAACCATTAATATCCTTTGAGAGCTTGGCGATTACCTGCAAGCCATTTGAAAACGAACCGTCAACCTTATAAGCCGATGATGGGTCAATAGAAATAACTTTTTGTAATAGTGATTTTATTTTTGGAAAGTCTGTCTCATAACCATACTTATACTTTGAGCCGCCTTTGATACTTCCAAGAGGTCGTGTCCCCCATTCAAGGTCATAAGCAAGACAACCTTGTTTGCGTCCGAGCCCTGCGAAATAATCTTCTTTGGTTAAAGATTCAATTCTGGCATTATTATAAGTCTGTTGAAAATTTTGCCGGAGAGTATCTCTTTCTTCTTTGTCTTTGTCAGTAAGAACGTAGCTGTCAAGTTTTTGAATTACCTGGTCTAAGGCTTCGTCGTTTATTAGTGCTTCTGTCATGGTGGAAAGTTCGTTAAGAGTTGCTGCTTACGTTCTGGGCTTTGTAGCAGTTGGGGAATTAGATATTGTCCAGCCGGTACAAATGCCGATTAAAGGTACAGAATTCAATTTAGAACAAACTGTTGAATAATAAACGTCCAGCCCAAACTAAATTTGAATAAAGTTATGAA
>JANNEK010000447.1:0-2500 GCA_031378605.1 Chitinophagaceae bacterium
GTACAACTTTTTACTTAATTCAATTTTATAAACATCGGAATTTAGCTTAATTGGCAATACTTTTAAAGTACTACTATCCGCCTGCGAAATAGTTCTAATAGAAAGTCCCTGAGAAAAAAGCATTAAGATGAGTAACCGATATTGATGCATAACAACAAATGTATCGGATTCAATAACACCAAAAAATAAAAAAAGGCTTTTATGTAAGAGCCTTTTTAAAAAATAAATGATTTGTCATTTCCTACTCCAGGTTCGGTTGGGGAGTATACCTCAAATAAGGTTTCACCACCTTCACACCCTTCGGAAATTTCTTTATAGCATCTTCCGTAGATACTGCCGGAACAACAATTACATCTTCGCCATTTTTCCAGTCTGCTGGTGTTGCTACACTATAATTAGCCGTTAGTTGTAATGAATCAATCACCCGAATTACTTCCACAAAATTTCTTCCGGTAGAGGCAGGATAAGTAATAATTAGTTTTACTAATTTATCGGGACCAATAATAAATAATGAACGTACCGTGGCAGTGGCGGAAGCATTAGGATGAATCATATCATACAATCCTGCAACGGTTCTGTCTGCGTCACCAATAATTGGAAAGTTTACCGTTGTATGCTGCGTTTCATTGATATCATTTATCCAGCCCATATGTTTTTCCACAGGATCAACACTAACCGCCAGCACTTTTACATTACGCTTTGCAAATTCATCTGCCAGTAAAGCGGTTTTTCCAAGTTCAGTAGTACATACAGGAGTATAATCTGCCGGATGTGAAAACAACACTCCCCAACTTGTACCAAGATATTCGTAAAAATCAATTTCTCCAACGGTAGTTTGAGCCTTAAAATTGGGAGCAACATCACCTAATCGTAATGACATGTTTGAAGATTTTAATTTAGAAATAAAAGTACTTGTAATTGATTAATCCACCAAATAAGTAGACTAATCTTTTGCTAAACCGAAAGATCTTTTAGCGTTTTGTTTTCAAGTATATGCAGTGTTGCATCCCGCACTCCTTCCATAATATCGTGCAATCCGCAACGTTTTTCATCGCAATTTTTACATCGTTGATAAAAATAAAGGCTTACACAAGGCAACATAGCAATAGGACCATCTACCACCCGAATGATCGCCGCTACGGGAATTTTAGATGGATTTTTGGCTAAATAATAACCACCCCCTTTTCCTTTTTTACTTTCAAGAAAACCTGCTTTGCGCAATTCGAGTAAAATATTTTCAAGGAATTTAAGAGGTATTCTTTTCTTTTTAGCAATTTCAGAAATCAATACAGGGCCCTGATCAAATTTATCTACCAAGTGACTTAAAGCCCTGAAGGCGTATTGTGCTTTTTTGGATAACATAACCGAATATAAAATGAAAATGGTAGAATGAAAAATCAGCTTCCTATTTATTAAGTTGCCAAATAACTTAGGATGTCTGCTTTTACTATTTAATCTATCTGTTCACCACCTTTTTTACCAGTGGCCTTTGTTAAGGAGGATTTTCCAAATCGATTTTTTACCTCATCAATAGCTTTATACAATTCAGCTTTTTTTTCTGCATTACTAAATAAGTTTGTTTGAACGGCCTCATCGGTTAATTCACTTAAGCGCACGCCAATCAATCGAACGGCTTCTCCTTTCCGGTAAAGTTTATGGAACAATTCCTTAGCAATGGGAATAAGTTCATCATCATAAAAAGTATAGGGAATCGTTGTTTGTTTGGAAGTTGTTTCAAAATCGGGATAACGAATCTTTACTGCTATACATCCTGCCATCTTATTATCCTGCCTGACTTCATACGCAACTTTTTCTGTCATACGAACCAGTTCATCTAATAATCGTCCCGTATCTTTTATATTTTCATCAAATGTATTTTCAGTTGAAACCGATTTTGCCTCGTGGTAAGCCACTACCGGACTAAGATGAATACCATTTGCTTTATTCCAAAGATCGCAGCCGAATTTTCCAAATCGATTTTCCAGAAAATCGATAGGTTGATTACTTAATTCTCCGATCGTATTAATACTTAATTCCTGGAGAGCCTGGTACAAATGCTCTCCCACACCCGGTATCTTATTTACTTTTAAAGGAGCCAGGTATTCTTTTTCCCTGCCCGGAGGAATTTGCAAATAACCATTGGGTTTAGCTTCATTGGTAGCAATTTTTGAAACCATTTTATTTGATGCAATTGCAAACGAAATAGGCAACCCGGTTTTATCAATTATTTCCTGACGCAGATCAATCGTCCATTGATAAGGATTAAAAAAAGTGTTCATTCCTGTTAGATCCAAGTAGAATTCATCAATAGAGGCTTTTTCAAACAACGGAGCTTTTGCTGCAATTATTTCTGTAACCCATCGGGAATATTTACTGTACTCTCCCCTGCTGCCTCCTACTACAATAACTTGGGGGCATAGTCGCAGTACCGTTTTCATTGGCATGGCAGAATGAATTCCAAACTTTCGTGCTTCGTAACTGCAGGCCGCAACCACTCCCC
>JANNEK010000010.1:0-2815 GCA_031378605.1 Chitinophagaceae bacterium
AGTTCTTCTTCAGGCAAGATATTCATGATACCTTCAGTAACGGCAACCGCTGCATGTTCAGGGTCGCGTCCTGTGGCAAAAGCGTTTGCTGTAGAGTCAGGAACAATATATACTCTGGGCATCGGTA
This sequence comes from Chitinophagaceae bacterium, assembly GCA_031378605.1. Lineage (GTDB taxonomy): Bacteria > Bacteroidota > Bacteroidia > Chitinophagales > Chitinophagaceae > Endoryza. Next base: position 128 of record JANNEK010000010.1, read on the forward strand.
AATTAGCTCGCTGCGATAGCTTCCGCACCAGTTGGTAAAGTCTTGGTGCTTGGGCTTCGCTGACTTCTTGAGCGCGGTAAACGCTTAGAGCTATTTTGTCAGATTGATACCAGGAAAAAAAATTTGTGGCTGCGGCTATGCCAATACCGACTATTAAACCTGTAGTTCCACCGAGAACCCAGTAACTAATTGCGATTAAAAGTCCGCTAAGTGCTGCTAGTAACGCACTAGTTTTTAGTTGATTTCCCATATTTTATTGTCTCCTGAAGACTGGTATATGATGTATTATTTTTTGGATTTATGCGTCTGGGCAAAAGTATTATTCCGCTTATAGTATGATTGTAACGAAGTAAATATTGATTTTTCAGGTAGAAATTGCGCTCTAATCTGGTTCGGTTTTCCCACTTTGGTTACAATAATGGCAGTTCTACGGATGCCGTAACGGTATTTTATGCAAATGTAATCTGCTGTATGTTGAGATTGAGTATTACTAAATAATTTTGAGGTAATTTTAATTTAAATAAATCGAAAAGATGTGAGTTGGAAATATTTATTTCGGCAAAGTATGACAATTATTGTTGCGGCATTACAGCATCCTGATGTTCGCAATCCCATTGCTGTAAGTTTGGGTGCTGTTGCTGGTGCGTTGAGTCGCTATTATCTATCGTTGTGGTTTATTCAACGCTTTGGTACGAGCTTTCCTTATTGGACATTTTTTATTATCTTGAGTGGTTGTTTAATTATGGGTTTTTTTGTCACTTTGGCTTTAGAACGCATACCTACCATACTACCGGAAGTAAAGCTGTTAGTTGCGACTGGCTTTTTAGGTTCTTATACGACTTTTTCAAGTTACGGGTTAGAATCGTTTCTGATTTTTACAAATAAAAGATTTTTTTTAGGTAGTTTTTACTGGTTGGGAAGTGCTTTTTTGGGACTTTTTTGCGTACAACTTGGTGTCATTTTAGCAAAATTGGGGAAATGAAAAGTATGGTCGATTATTCGGTATGGTTAAGTACAATATTTAACAATAATCTTACTTTTGATGATAATTTACATCACATTATTTTAATATTTGCTTAATTATAATTATTTATATATAACAAGATAAAACTACTAATTAAATAATTTGAAAAAGCAAAGTAATACAAAAATATCTGTTGTTATTCCTGTTTTGAATGAAGCGAGGAATATTAAAACTGCGATCGCTAGCATTAAACTAAGTACAAATGTGGAAATTATTGTAGTCGATGGTGGCTCGAACGATAATACTATTAATATCGGTAAATCTTTGGGCGTAAAAGTATTGACATCGATGCCGGGACGTGCGTATCAAATGAATGCAGGTGCTGCGATCGCTGAAGGTGAGATATTGCTGTTTCTCCATGCTGATACCCGTTTACCTTTAGGTTTTGATACTTTAGTACGGGAAACCCTAGGTACGGGTGCTGTTGCAGGTGGATTTCGATTGAAAATTGCCGGGAAAGGTTGGGGTTTGCGGTTGGTAGAGTGGGGGGTGGGAGTGCGATCGCGTTTTTTCCAATTTCCTTATGGTGACCAAGCAATTTTTTTGACAAAACAAGTTTTTGAGGAAGTTGGGGGTTTTCCGGAATTGCCAATTATGGAGGATTTTGAATTGATTCGTCGTTTACGGGGTGTTGGACGTATTCAAATTATTTCGACTCCTGTATTAACGTCGGCACGACGATGGTTACAAAAAGGAATTTTTCAAACCACATTGATTAATCAAATCGTGATTATTGCTTATTTTTTAGGAGTTTCACCAGCTAAGATTATGCAGTTTTATCGAAGTGGAAAATTTAGGAAATTTTCAGGTTATTCTCATGTAAATGAAATATCTTAGTTAAGTGTTTTGTAAGACAGGTAGGATAGAAGAGGAAAAGACAGGCAGGATGCCTATCTTACAAGAGCTAAAGACAGGCAGGATGCTTATCTTACGTGGATAAATATATGAACCCATACCAATTTAAGCTTTTTATCAAATTTACATTACTAGCTATTATGATTGTCGCTGCCATATTTGCTGCAAAAGCTTTAAGCATTCAGTCACTTTTAGAACAATCATTAATGTGGGTAGAAAATTTAGGGACATTCGGGCCCATCGCTTTTATAATTATCTATAATCTAGCGACAATCTTATTTATACCTGGCTCAGTTTTAACATTAGGTGGTGGGGTAATATTTGGACTATTTTGGGGTTCGATATACGTATTTATTGCTGCAACATTTGGAGCAATATTTGCATTTTTAATCGGACGCTATTTAACCCGCGATTGGGTCTGTAAAAAAATTGCAAAATACCCTAAATTCCAAGCCATTGACCGAGCAGTTGCGAATGAAGGATGGAAAATAGTACTCTTAACTCGTTTATCACCGTTGTTTCCATTTAACTTATTAAATTATGCCTTGGGAATTACGCAAGTTTCGCTCAAAGATTATATTTTAGGTTCAATTGGGATGTTTCCGGGAACTGTTATGTACGTTTATATTGGTTCCCTTGCAGGTGACATTGCGATGATTGGTACTCAAACACAGTCAGCATCACAATTATTACAATGGACGATTCGCATTATTGGTTTTGCTGCTACTGTTGCGGTAACCGTCTACGTCACTCGTATTGCTCGTAAAGCATTGGAAGAAGAGTTATAAGTTAGGAGTTATGAGTTAGGA
>JANNEK010000036.1:0-27558 GCA_031378605.1 Chitinophagaceae bacterium
GATTACACACCCGCCGAATTTATTCAGCACTGGATCAGCAATAAAGAAGATGGAGAAGAAGAGGGTATTGCCTTATTACTGGAACCAACACCTGCTTTTTATAATTACGAGGATGATCCCCACCCCTCCTCCTTTGGGGGAGGCCGGGAGGGGGCATTCTCCTTCAAAAACATCTTCTCCTATATAACCCCCTATAAAAAATTAGTGTTCCAACTTTTTGTTGGCCTTGGGGTAGCCAGCTTATTACAACTCTTTCTTCCCTTTCTTACCCAAAGTGTGGTGGATACCGGCATCAATACCGCCAATATTCATTTTGTATATATTGTATTATTGGCTCAATTAGCATTATTCGCTGGTCGGTTGGCGGTAGAATTTGTGCGTAGCTGGATATTATTACATATCAGTACCCGTATCAATCTTTCTATACTCACCGATTTTTTGATTAAGCTCATGAAATTACCGGTAGGTTTTTTCGACAGTAAGAAAACCGGCGATATCATGCAACGGATGAATGATCATAGCCGCATTGAAAGTTTTTTGACTGGCTCTTCCCTCAACGTATTATTCTCCTTACTAAACCTGGTTATATTTTCTGTAGTGCTGGCTATATTCAATGTGTATATATTCGGCGTATTTGCGATAGCAAGTGTATTGTATGCAGTATGGGTAATTCTCTTTCTTAAAAAAAGAAAACAACTCGATTATAAACGTTTCGATATTGCTGCTAAAGAACAGAGCGCTGTGATACAGTTAGTACAGGGCATGCAGGAAATAAAACTCAACGGAGTTGAAAGACCAATGCGCTGGAGTTGGGAACGATTACAGGCCCGCCTGTTTAAATTAAGTATGAGGGGACTCTCGTTAAATCAATGGCAACAGGCCGGTGCTTTTTTTATTAATGAAGGAAAAAATATTCTTATCACGTTTCTTTCTGCCAAAGCAGTTATTGATGGTCAAATGACACTGGGTACCATGTTAGCCGTTCAATATATTATCGGTCAGTTAAACAGCCCGATTGAACAAATGATTGGCTTTGTACAAAGCTGGCAGAATGCAAAAATAAGTATGGACCGGCTCAATGAAATTCATACGATGGAAGATGAAGAGCCATCATATAAAAAATTTTTACAAGAATTGCCGGCCAGTTTTGCGCGGCAGTTGGTGGGAGGAAAGTCAGCAATAGTTGGTGCTGATGATTCGACAATAAAGTATAGTACTGAGTTATATCCGTCATCAGAGTTACTATCCGAATTAATTATCTCACCCGAACCGGTTCTTTCTCTTTCGCAACACGCATGCATTGATTTTCGTAATGTTAGTTTTACGTATGCAGGTGCCGGTAATGAACCGGTATTAAAGAATATCAATCTTCAAATTCCAAAGGGAAAAACAACCGCTATTGTGGGAGTAAGTGGAAGCGGAAAAACTACCTTATTAAAATTACTATTGAAATTTTATGAGCCCCAACGTGGTGAAATCAGTTTGAGTGCTGCCAACTCCTCCCCCTTCGGGGGAGGCCGGGAGGGGGCCGGAGCCGCCACACCACTCACCACCATCAGTCATAAACGCTGGCGCAGTCATTGCGGAGTAGTAATGCAGGAGAGTTTTATTTTTTCTGATTCCATAGCGCGCAATATTGCAGTGGGAGAGGACCGGCCGGATATCAATAAACTCTGGCATGCTGTTGAAATAGCTAATATCCGGGAGTTTATTGAAAGTCTGCCACTGGGGTTTAATACGAATATTGGTGCCGAAGGAAATGGTATCAGTATGGGTCAAAAACAACGGATCCTCATTGCGCGGGCTGTTTACCGTGATCCTGATTTTATTTTTTTTGATGAAGCAACCAATAGCCTGGATGCTAATAATGAAACGAAGATTATTCAAAACCTTGAATCTTTTTTTAAAGGAAGAACCGTAGTAATAGTAGCGCACCGCTTAAGTACCGTTAAACATGCCGATCAGATTGTAGTATTAAACCAGGGATGTATAAACGAAAAAGGTACGCACCAGGAGTTAGTAAACCTGAGAGGCGAATATTATACGCTGGTAAAAAATCAATTGGAACTGGGCGCGTAACAAATCGTTATACGGTTAGTTAGGGTGCATTTAAAATTGTCGTGCCACTTTCCCCTCTCCACCAAAGTGGAAAGGGGCTGGGGTGAGGGGAAAAAAGGATAGCGACAATTTTTAAGGCACCTATTTAATTACACCAACGCAAATTATTTCATATGCCAGATCAATCATTCATTCATTTTAGCGAGTTGCCCACTCCTCCCCTTTTGGGGGAGGCCGGGAGGGGGCTTCTCAGTCCCGATGTACAAGAGCTCGTAAGTTATCGTCCTCATTGGATAATCCGTAAAGGCAATACCGTTTTCTTTCTGGTTCTTATCCTATTACTTGCACTCACCTGGGTAATACAATACCCCGATATGGTGAAAGGTTCGCTACGTTTAGTAGCTGTAAATCCACCAAAATTATTAATTGCCAAAACAGGAGGAAAGCTGCAAAAATTAATTGCAACAAACGAACAGGAAGTAAAAAAAGGAGATATACTTGCCTATTTACAAAGTACTGCCAGCCACGCACAGGTGCTGCAGTTAAGGAAATGGATTGATACCACAGAACAAGCTATTTTAATCAACAACCTAGATGTTTTGATGGAACATCCCTTTCCTCCCCTGAATAATTTAGGCGAATTACAAACCGGGTATGAAGAATTTTATAAAATACAATCCGAAACACAACAACTGCTGGCGAATGGCTATTATCAGCAAAAGAAAAAAGCCTTGCAAAAAGATATTGACTATCTACGATCTATAAGCGCAAATGCTCAGCAACAGGAACAGTTGCTTTATAAAGAATATGAATTGCAAAAAATAGAATTTAAGGCAAGAGAATCCCTGGCGAAAGATAAAGTGATTGCTCCGTTGGAATTTAACCAGGATAAAGAAAAAATGCTTTTAAAGCAACAGGGACTGGAACAGATGAAGGCACAGATTATTAATAATAATATCTCGGACCATAATAAACAAAAAGAAGTGTTGGATCTGCAAAAATATTTTTCTGATCAGGAACAACAATTTCGTTCAGCATTGCTCACGCTAAAAAGCAGTGTGGAAGAATGGATGCAGCAATATATTGTAGTGGCACCTGAAGAAGGGAAACTTTTGTTTGTATCTTTTTTACTTGAGAACCAGTTGCTGGCTGCCGGGCAGGAATTATTTTATATTCAACCGATGCAATCAAGTTACTATGGCGAAATGTTAGTAGCTCAAAATGGTTTGGGGAAAGTGAGAACGGGCCAATCCATTATTATTAAAATTCAAAGTTATCCGTCCAACGAATTTGGATACTTAAGGGGCATGGTAGAATATATTGCAAATATGCCAGGCAAGAGAGATAGCTTTTCAATAAAGGTAAATTTACCTCAGGGGTTGAAAACCAATTATGGTAAAACTATCGTTTTTCGAAATAACCTGCTCGCTTATGCGGAAATTATTACGGATAACAGAAGACTAGTAGATCGGTTCTGGGGGCAGCTTAAAGAGGTTATTGAAAGATAGCAGGGTTTTACTTCCTCCAACTAGCCAGGCAAAACCTTTCTTACGATTCAAACTAATAGTTCCGGTCAACCTGTGCTCATCAACTGAAGTCTGAACCAGATGATATATTAGTATGTCTCTGCGAATTCTGAATTCTCTATTCATCCCAAATATGAATACGGCCTTTCGTTTTATTTCCCTTTTTTTGTCGTTAAATACTCATTGATAATATTTGTGAGCTGCATAAATTGTTTTCCTGAAAAACTGAATGCATAAATTTTAGGTCTATGCAAATAATTCAAAGTATACAAAACCGGATATACGAAATAAGGGGCGAAAGAGTAATGCTTGACCGTGATTTAGCAAAGCTGTATGAAACAGAAACCAAAGTCTTTAATCTTGCTGTTAAAAGGAATATAACACGGTTTCCTGCCGATTTTATGTTTCAGCTTACCAGGGAAGAGTATGAAGTTTTGAGGTTTCAAATTGAAACCTCAAAAGATGATGGAATCTCTCTGAACAGGCAGATTGTTACTACGAAAGGAAGAGGTGGTAACCGGTACTTACCTTACTCTTTTACTGAGCAGGGAGTCGCCATGTTAAGTGGTATTATAAACAGCAGCAAAGCAATTAGAATGAATATTGCAATCATGCGGGCTTTCGTGGAAATCCGAAGGATGTTATTACAACAAAACGATCTTAAAGAACAATTGAAAGAAATAAAGACAAAACTCGACAATCACGACGGGCAGCTAAATCAAATTTATGATGCAATCGAAAATTTATTGGATGAAAAAATGGCACAGCGCAAATGGGAAAACAGGGAGCGAATCGGTTTTGGAGCAGGTAAAAACTAAGCGCGAAAAAGCCAAAGGGATTCTCTTTCCCGACCCCCGGCTTACTATTTTTCCCTACCTTTGACGCCTCCTAAAAAAGAGGGATGAACAGCCTGAAAGAACATATTAATTTGAATCGCCTTCCCAGGCACATCGCTATTATTATGGATGGCAATGGGCGCTGGGCAGAGGAACAGGGGCAGGATCGTTTATATGGTCATTTTCATGGAGTAGAAAGTGTTCGCAATATTGTAGAAGGTTGTGCCGAACTGGGTATTGAATACCTCACTTTATATGCCTTCAGTACTGAAAACTGGGACCGCCCTCAATACGAAGTAACCGGGCTGATGGAGCTACTGGTTGAAACGATTCGAAAAGAAACAGAAACGCTTAATAAAAATAATATCAAGTTGCATGTCATCGGTGATATGAGTATGCTTCCCGATTATGCAAAACAGGCATTGAAAGAATCCTTAGACATTACTGCCGCCAATACCGGATTAAACCTTGTGATGGCACTCAGTTATAGCAGTCGTTGGGAATTGGTGAATGCTGTTAAAAATATTGCGGTGGATGTAAAGAAAGGTATCATTGAACCCACTTCTATTACACAGGATGTTCTCCAGGGATATTTATCAACCAGTGCTTTTCCCGATCCGGAGTTAATGGTGAGAACGAGTGGTGAATATCGCATCAGCAATTTTTTATTATACCAACTGGCTTATGCCGAATTGTATTTTACCAATGTTCGATGGCCCGATTTTCGGAAAGAAAATTTGTATGAAGCTATTATAGATTATCAGGGCAGGGAGCGCCGCTTTGGCAAAACTACCGCTCAAATTGCAGGTGAAATTGTTGAGCCTTCTAATACAACACCCCTTAAATGACCTTAATTTTTTTTATATAAGAATTACCAGCTCTAACAAATGACTATTTAACAAAGTATTTCAACTAAAGTCCTTTAATTTGCCCAAGCTTAAACAACCAGGAATGCAGCGTACGTTTACCTTTTATACAATTTTACTGATTTTCATCTTTTGTAGCCCTGGCACTTTGGTTGCCCAGCAAAAAACAGATACAATCCCTGATTCTATTGATCCCGAGCTGATTAATATTAATAATTCGAGAGTACCTAAAGAATATACCATTGCAGGAATAAAGGTAACAGGCACTAAACGTTATGACGAACAATTGCTGGTATCTATTTCCGGGTTAAGTGTAGGCGAAAAAATAATGATCCCCGGTGGCGATAATTTCAGTAAAGCGATCACAAACCTTTGGAATCAACGCTTATTCTCCAACGTACAGATCTATTTTACTAAAATAGAAGGAACCAATGTTTTTATTGAAATAACTGTTTTTGAAAGGCCTGCACTCTCAAAATATTTTTTAAAAGGGATTCGCAAATCGGATGATGAAGAATTAAGAGGCAAAACAGGACTGGTACCTGGCCGTGTAGTAACTGAGAATGTAAAAATATCAGCTATACAGGCTATTCAAAAATATTATACCGAAAAAGGATACCAAAGTGCTAAAGTAACGATTGAAGAACTAGCTGACCCTGCATTACCCAATTCTGTTATTCTCAACTTTTTTGTTACCAAGGGAAATAAGGTGAGGGTAGATGGTATTGATATATTCGGCAATGAAGCGGTTAGTGATCTGCGTTTGAAAAAGCAAATGAAGGGTACTAAAGAAATGACAAAGTTAACGTTGTATCCTTCCACCGATAAAAGCCCCTACGGTGAAAATACTGTGTATAGTTTCAGACAGTATTTAAGCGAAGCAGGTTTCTTATCAGTTACTAAAACAAAAGACCTGCTGGATCCTTATTTCAGATTTAAATTATTCAGCAATGCCAAGTTCAATGAAAAAAAATACGAAGAAGACAAAGAAAAAATAATTGAATTTTATAACTCGTTAGGATACCGCGATGCTGTTATTGCTGCGGATACTCAATATTATAACCAGAAGGGTAATCTTAAAGTAGATATAAAGATTGATGAAGGACATAAATATTATTTTGGAAATATTGCCTGGAAAGGGAACACAAAATATTCTGATTCCATTTTAAATTTTCTGCTTGCTATTAAGAAAGGCGAAACCTATAACCTGGAAACGCTTAATAAAAAATTAGGTAAGCAACTGTCGCAGGAGGGTGGAGATATCAGCGGACTTTATATGGATGACGGATACCTGTTTTTTAGAGTTGATCCGGTAGAAACCGCTGTATATAACGATACGATTGATTTTGAAATTCGTATGGTGGAGGGCCCGCAGGCTACAATAAAAAATATTAAGATAACTGGCAATGAAAAAACAAAGGAGTATGTTGTTCGCAGGGAAATAAGAACATTACCGGGGGAAAAATTCAGCCGTACCGATTTAATTCGTACCCAACGCGAACTTTCACAGTTAGGATATTTCAACCAGGAAAAAATTGGTATCAACCCGGTTCCCAATCCTGAAGATGGTACGGTAGATATTGAATACTCTGTAGAAGAAAAATCTTCCGATCAATTGGAACTTAGTGCCGGATGGGGCGGTGGTATCGGTCTTACAGGTACGGTAGGTGTTACATTTAATAATTTTTCTATCCGTAATATCTTTAATAAAAAATCCTGGGACCCGCTTCCTACCGGTGATGGACAAAAGCTAAGTGTTCGTGTTCAATCGAATGGTAAAGCTTTTCAAACCTATAATTTATCATTTACCGAACCATGGCTTGGTGGCAAAAAGCGTAATTCGCTTACTGTTGCTGTTTATAAAAGCGTTTTTCGTCAGAGTGGATACGACTATTCACGAAACCGTTATGTATTCAGTGATTCGAGTTCATTAAAAAATTTCGGGGTAACCATTTCACTGGGTAAGCAATTAAAATGGCCCGATGACTTTTTTACGTTGGTATATGCACTCGATTATAAGCAGTACAAGCTTAAGAACTATCCTTATATTTTTTCGGGTATTGATAGCGGTACCTCAAACAATATTACTTTTAAAGTTGCCTTAAGCAGAAACTCTGCAGGTCCTAATCCAATATTTCCTGTAAGTGGATCAAATTTTATGGTAAGCGGACAGTTTACACCTCCTTATTCTTTATTTAAGAGTGGCGAAGTAAGCCAAGAGGCCAGCTACCGGCTGCCGGAATTTCATAAGTGGCGAATGACTGCCGAATGGTTCATCCCTATTGGTCGTGCAATGGGTTCAGATAAATCAAAACAATTTGTAATTCGCGCTGCCGCCAAATATGGTTTTATGGGTAAGTACAATAAAAAATTGGGATTCTCACCATTCGAACGTTTTCAGGTGGGTGATGCCGGTTTAGCAAATGGTAATTATATATTAGGATATGATATCATTGCACATCGTGGATATCCCGTTTACGAAAATTCTGATCCTAAAGTAAACCCCGATCAACAAAATGCCCGCGAATTCTTTACCATATTTAATAAATACACATTAGAATTGCGCTTTCCATTTACAACAAATCCAAGCAGTACTATTTATGGTATGACCTGGTTTGAAGCAGCCAATGGTTGGTACGATTATAAAAGTTATAATCCTTTTCGCTTAAGGCGAAGTGCTGGTGTAGGAATGCGTTTCTTCCTTCCAATGTTTGGCTTACTTGGATTTGATTATGGCGTTGGATTTGATCGTCTAAAACCAGGAGGAAGTATCAAAGATGCCAGCCGTTTTACCTTCATGCTCGGTTTTGAGCCCGAATAAAAAAGGAAATAGTAAATTCGAAACTACAAATTCAAAAATCTTAAGAATATGAAAAGAATATTGCTTCTGGCATTTTGTACTGTATTGCTTGTTTTTGGCAGCTTTGCCCAGCGATATGGGATTGTAGATACTAAATACATTCTTGAAAAAATTCCCGATTATAAAGAAGCTCAAAAAAAACTGGATCAGTTCAGTGTACTCTGGCAAAAAGAAATTGACGATAAACAAGGTGCATTGGATAAAATGTACCGCGATTTTGAAGCAGAGCAGGTAATGCTTAGTGAAGAATTGAAAAAGAAAAGAGAAGATGAACTCTTTATACGTGAAAAGGAATTAAGGGACCTGCAACGCAAACGCTTTGGTTTTGAAGGGGATCTGTTTAAGAAGCGCCAGGAACTTGTAAAACCTATACAGGACAAGGTGTACAACGCTATTCAGAAAATTGCAGTCAACCGATCTTACGATTTTATTTTAGATAAAAGTGAAGGAATTACTGTTATCTTTGCCGACCCCAAATTAGACCGTAGCGAGGATGTTTTAAAAGAACTTGGCGTTAAGTAAAATGGGTGTTAAAGAATAGCAAAAGCAACGTAGAGTATACAACGAAATAAGCTTTTTTTTCAACTTAAAATATATACCAACAGCCAGATTAAAAAATTCATTCTGGCGTGACTAAACAACAAAAATGATCAGTATGAAAAAGTTTTTTACCGTAGTAATTATAGCGATTGGTTTTTTAATGATGGCCAACTCAAGCATTGCCCAGGTTAAAATTGGTTATATCAGTTCTCAGGATCTTTTGGGAATAATGCCAGAAACAAAAGAAGCCCAAACAAAGTTGGATCAGCTAAAAGCTGCATTAATTCAAAATGCACAGGAAAAAGAAGCTAAACTGAATGCAGATATTGCGAAGTTTAATGCAGATACACTTAAAATGAGCGAGGCTGTTAAAACTGTGAAGAGACAAGATTTGCAAAAACTATATCAGGATTTAGCAGGCGAAGAGCAAAGAATTCAGGAACAATTACAGCAAAAACAACAAGAATTACTATCACCAATTCAAAAGAAAGCAAATGAAGCGGTACAGGCAACTGCCAAAGAGAATGGATATTCCCATGTATTTGAAAAGGAAGTATTAATAGTTGCTCCTTCGGGGGATGATGTATTACCGTTAGTAGCAAAAAAATTGGGAATTAAATTGCCAAATGCTGCTTCGCCTACTCCCGCTGTCCCCAAGCCAACAACCAAGCAATAATTTCGTTTTAATAAATTATTAGAAAACCGTCTTTTTAAAAAAGACGGTTTTCTCTTTTTTACAGAATCTTTATGTTGTTTATTCGGATTAAAGAAACCCATGGTCAATTCCGTTCAAAGTATATTGTTTGAATCAATGGCCATCTTACGTAACACTTATTTATCACTGCTCACGATTACCTATTTTTGTCTATGCCTCTACAAAAGCCCATAGGTATTTTTGATTCCGGATATGGTGGGCTTACGGTTCTAAAACAAATCGTAGATAAGTTACCAGGTTACGATTATGTTTATTTAGGAGATAATGCCCGTGCTCCATATGGTAATCGTTCATTTGACACAGTTTATAGGTATACGCTGCAATGCATTAAATGGTTCTTCGATCAAAATTGCCCCTTAGTAGTCCTTGCCTGCAATACTGCTTCCGCAAAAGCATTACGAACAATTCAACAGGTTGATCTCCCCAACATTGATTCATCAAAAAGAGTATTAGGGGTTATTCGCCCCACAGCGGAAGTAATAGGAAACTATTCTGGTAGTAAAGAAGTGGGAGTGTTGGCCACTACCGGTACCGTAGCCTCAGGGTCTTACCTTATTGAGATTGAAAAATTTTTTCCCGGCATCAAGGTTTTCCAACAGGCTTGTCCACTTTGGGTTCCGCTGATAGAGAATGAAGAATTTGACAAGCCCGGAGCGGATTATTATGTTGAAAAATATATTGATCAATTATTGAAACAGTCTTCAGAAATAGATACTATTTTACTGGCCTGCACTCATTATCCCTTATTGTATAATAAAATTAGAGCGTATATACCACCAGGTATTCAGATCATTTCCCAGGGAGAAATTGTGGCGAATAGCCTGGCAGATTACCTTAAACGGCATACGAATTTAGAGGCTAATCTAAGTAAAATGGGTAATAAAGCCTTTTTTACGACTGATTCAACCGAAGACTTTGACCGGCATGCTGCTATTTTTTATGGGGAACCAATTTCCTCTATCCATGTCGATCTTGAACGTAGTTCCCATTGAAAATCAATAAATCAGGTGTCAATTGATTTCAAAACAGAGACTTAAAAGAGCTATCGGGTTCAATAAACTATTGCAAAAAGTAAAAAAGGGAATAATAATCGGCACCGGCATAAGTACTTTAAAAAATAATAGACTCTAACTCTAAAATATAAAGGGTCAAAACCCTACCTTTGCCGTCCTTTCACAAACAACGGGTGTGGTGACCTGTTGCGGAGAGATTGAAACCAGGTCCCTTTCTCCAGGATCATATTTCAAAAGTGAAAAAAAATATTAATTATGAAACGGACATTTCAACCGCATAAACGTCGTCGTAAAACAGTTCATGGATTTCGTAAACGCATGGAAACGGCAAATGGCCGGGCTGTTTTAGCAAGTCGCCGTAAAAAAGGCCGTAGAAAACTCAGTGTTTCTGACGAGAGAGGATTAAAATAAAAAAACATACTCCTCTTTAATGCAGGAGTACATTATATCTAATTTTATAGTTCCGTACCTACGGAACTATTTTTATTTTATACTTGGCAAAGCAATTTACTTTAGGGAAGAATGAACGGGTTAAAAGCCGCAAGGTCATTGAACAATTGTTCAAAGAAGGGAAAAGTTTTTTTCTTTTTCCTTTTAAGGTTTACTATATCCTTCAACCAGTTTCTGTAGCTCGCCTGATTGTCAATGACTCCAGGCTTCAGGCTACAGACTCCGGGCTATCTGGTTCTGGATATCAGCATTCGGCTCCCCACTCTCCACTTCGGTTTGGTGTTGGTGTTGGTACAAGAAATTTTAAGCGGGCGCCTGATCGTAACCGAATTAAACGGTTGACAAAGGAAGCCTATCGTTTGCAAAAAAGTGAATTGCAGGAGAAAATTATTTCACATCAAATTCAATGCTCCTTATTTTTTATTTATACTGGAAAGGAATTGCCCGATCACTTGCTTGTAAAAGAAAAAACAAGACTAATTTTAGATAAACTAATAAAAGTAGTGGATGAAAATATTGCTGCAGCTTCTTAGTTTACCTTTTGTTTTATTGATAAAGATTTATCAATGGATTATTTCTCCTGTACTGGGACCAAAGTGCCGCTATACGCCAACTTGCTCGCACTATGCTATTGAAGCATTAAAGAAATTTGGATTGTTTAAAGGAATATGGTTGTCGATAAAACGAATTAGCCGCTGTCATCCCTGGGGCGGACATGGGTATGATCCGGTTCCCTAATTTCTGTTTTATCTTTTATTGCAATTTCTTCAGCTTATCAACCACTTCCATTATTTCTTTATTTGTAGAAAATTTATAAATCTCATACTCTTTACCACCTTCAAATGAAGCGGGCATTTTGAGATAAGGCCCTATTATTTGTGCGTCGGTATTCGCCGTAATCATTGTTAACTTACCTGGAGCTATACAAAAATTTCTATTTGTTGCATTTACATTAGCACCGGCCATAAGTTGTTGCAGGCTATCAATATTTTTTTGGAGTTCTTCCTGTGTTACTCTTGTAGTAGTATTTTCGGTTCCAACTCTTTTATAACTTCCTACCAGCGTATCGTTTTTAATATTCAGAAGATACAACCCTGGTTCTGTTACAGAATGTTCGGTAGAAGTACTTCCATTGTTCACCGAAATCCTGTCGCCCTGCACAATCATCAGTTCTTCGTTATGCCTGGTTCCGGGTTCTACTTTAATTGTATTGCCTTCTACAGTTATTTTCCCACTCGCCATAATCAATACTTTTTTAGGTTTTCCACTGCAGGAAATAATTAATGATACAAGTAGAGTACACGCTAGCAGTTGTATATGTTTCATAGTAATAAATTAAAATAAAAAATCCAGACCATTTATACCAGGATTGCAAGTAACGGATTTTTTAATTAATAACTATTGGAGATTTTCATTATCATTCTTTGCCCTACTAAAACAATTCTTTTATAATCGCACCGGCTTCAGCTTCTAAATGGCTACTTGAACAGGAAAGGTTTTTATTTTCTTAAAGATAATTCTCTTCGAACACGGCTCAGCGATTCCGGTGTAATTCCAAGAAAACTTGCCACCTGGTTTTTAGGAATTCGTTTATCCATTTCAGGATATTTGTTCCTGAATTTTATATAGCGCTCTTCTGCTGTTTCACTCATGCTGGCAAGCACCCGTTCTTGTAAGGTTATAAATGCTCCTTGTAATAAGTGTCTGAAAAATTTTTCGAATTTCGGCACTTGTATATACAAAGCTTCCTGCGATTGCTTATCAATATACACGACTTCAGAATCTTCAATGGCCACTATATTAAATCGGCCAGGCTTCTGGGTTATAAAACTATGCATATCTCCCGTCCACCAATCCTCAATTGAAAATTGAACATTGTATTCTAATCCCTTGTTGTCGATATAAAAAGTTCGAAGGCAACCGCGGTTTACAAAATATTGATACCTGCAAATTTCACCCTCCTTAATTAAGAATTGTCGTTTGCGAAGTTTTTTTAATGTTAATAAGGAAGTAAAGTATTGGCTTTCTTCCATTGTTAACTCGATAAAGCGTGAGATATTATTTAATATTAGGTCGTACATGTGGCTAAGTAAAAAACTTAAAAGATTACAGCTTAAGGTTGCTTTACTTCCGTTGAACCTTCAAACAAATAAACTTGTAAATCTCCTATTAGTTAAATTGTAATTCAATTTACGCTGCAGCCTTGAAACGTTCGGCTACTTTCTTCCAGTTAACGACATTCCAAAATGCAGCAAGATAATCGGCCCGTTTATTTTGATATTTCAAATAATAAGCATGTTCCCAAACATCCACTCCAAGAATTGGCGTTCCTTTTACTTCGGCTATATCCATTAAAGGATTATCTTGGTTTGGGGTAGAAGAGATTTCCAATTTACCCTCTTTAACAATCAACCAGGCCCATCCGCTTCCGAAACGGGTCAATCCAGCCTGTGCAAATTTTTCTTTAAACACATCAAAAGTTCCAAATGCAGTATGAATCGCCTCAGCCAAATTACCTGAAGGCATGCCGCCTGCATTTTCTTCTAAACTTTCCCAAAAGAAACGGTGATTCCAATGCCCGCCACCATTGTTACGAACGGCAGGAGAAATTTTACCTGCATTGGCTACTAATTCTTCTAAACTTTTGTTTTCATGCTCGGTACCGGCAATTGCTTTATTAAGATTATCTACATAGGCCTGGTGGTGTTTTCCATGGTGTATCTGCATGGTTAGTGTATCAATATGCGGCTCCAATGCATCGTGTGCATAAGGAAGCGGTGGTAGGGTGAATGCCATAATTTGCTGTTTATTTTTTAAAATAATTTTCTTCAATTACAAATTTACAGGCTGTTGGTTGATTGACCAATTAAGCACTTTGCGCAATGCGGAATTACGCAATCGATTACTTTGTACAGCCCTTCAATAATTTTATAAGTTATAAAAATGGCATTGCATATTTGTAGTATCTTCCTGTTCTATTACAAAACATTTTTATTTAAGAATTATATGGCATACCATTCCGATTCTGAAAACTCCCGCCGGAAATTTATTGGAAAAATCGCAAAAGGAGTAATGGCCTCCACCTTATTACCAGGAGTTGCCTCAGCCAATGAAAAAATAAGTCCGATTTTATTGAGAAAAGAAGAAAAATTTGGGCCCAACGATCAAATTCAAATAGCGTTGATAGGTGCAGGTGGAATGGGCAATGCAGATGCAGATACGGCCATTACTATTCCTGGCATAAAATTGATTGCCGCTTGTGATTTGTATGATGGCCGCCTTGAACAGGCACGCAAAAAATATGGAGCCGGTATTTTTACCACACGCGATTATAAAGAAATATTGGCCCGTAAGGATATTGATGCAGTAATAATAGCTACCCCCGACCATTGGCACAAGGATATTGCTGTTGATGCGATGAACAACGGAAAGTCTGTTTATGTTGAAAAACCAATGATTCAAAATATTACTGAAGGAACTGCTGTGGTTGAAGCGCAAAAACGAACAAATAAAGTATTGCAGGTGGGCAGCCAGGGCATGAGTTCTTTAGGAAATGATAAAGCAAAACAATTGTTTGAATCGGGTGCTATTGGCCAACTTAATTATGTAGAAGGATTTTGGGCCCGTAACACTCCGGGTGGTGCCTGGCAATACGATATGCCTGCAGATGCTTCTGTCCAGAATATTGACTGGAAGCGATTTTTGAAAGATAAGCCGAATGCAGCGTTTGATCCTAAACGTTTCTTCCGGTGGCGCTGTTTCCGCGATTATGGAACCGGGGTTGGAGGCGATTTGTTTGTACATTTATTATCAAGCCTGCATTATATTATTAGTTCAATGGGCCCCACAAAAATTATGGCAACGGGTGGTTTGCGTTACTGGAAAGATGGAAGAGATGTTCCGGATGTATTATTAGGAATGTTCGACTATCCGCAAACAGAAAAACATCCTGCATTTAATTTATCCCTGCGCGTGAATTTTGTGGATAGTACCCGAGATGGCTCCTATTTCAGATTGGTGGGTAATGAAGGATATATGATTGTTGATTGGGAAAAAGTAACCCTTTATCGTAACTTTTCTTATCCGCCCGATAACTATGCCGCAATATTGAAGCAAAAACAATATGCGCCTGATTATGACCGTAAAAAGATGCCTGAACCCGATAGTACAATTTATACAGTAGAGCAAGGCTACAAAGGTGCTCATTACGACCATTTTTATAATTGGGCGCGTGCTATTCGTGGGGGGAAAGCAGTAATTGAAGATGCTGCCTTCGGCTATCGTGCAGCAGCACCTGCTGTTTTATGTAACGATAGTTATTTCCAGGAAAAAGCAATTAAATGGGATCCTTTAAAAATGCAATTAATCAGTTAAAAAATATCAAGATGAGAAAATTTTTTCAAATTTTAATGATCATAGCTGGTATCGGCAGTTTATTATCTTTTTATACTACCAAAGAAAATAAAGATAATACCCTTACTAAAAAAGAAAAAAAAGAAGGATGGAAATTATTGTTTGATGGTAAAACCACCACCGGATGGAAAAGTTACCAGGGCAAAGAGCAGGATGGCTGGGCCGTTGCCAACGGAGAATTGTATTGTAAAGAAACGGGTGTTAAAAAAAGAGCCGATTTAATTACCGTTGAAATGTTTGACAATTTTGAATTGACTATTGATTGGAAAATTTCTCCAAAACACAATAGTGGAATTATCTATCGTTGCACCGAAGAGAATGGCGCCAGTTATGAATCCGGGCCTGAATACCAGTTAATCGATGATCTTGGTTATCCCGATAAATTAAATGATAAACAATTAAGTGGTGCTAATTACGATATGGATGCACCAATAGCAAAAGTGATGAAGCTCGCGAACGAATACAATCATACAAAAATAATTGTCAATAACGCGCATGTAGAACATTGGCTAAATGGTACCAAAGTAGTTGAATACGAGTTTTGGACTCCTGAATGGGAAAAAACAAAAGCAGGAAGTAAATGGAAAGATCTTAAAACCTATGGTATGTCAAAAACAGGTCATATTGCTATTCAGGATCATGGCGGAGGTGTTACGCTTAAAAATATTAAAATAAGAAAACTGTGATTTTACCTTTTGGAACGAAAGAATTCTTTTAACAGGGCCGAGCATTCATCTTTCAATATTCCCTTTGTAATTTCTGTTTTGGGATGAAATGGCCATTCTAATTTTGTAATTCGTTTATGGCCATTTTTTTCATCATCACAACCCCATACTATTTTTGAAATCTTACTCCAATACAATGCACCCGCGCACATCAGGCAGGGTTCAACGGTTACATATAAGGCAGCATCGGGTAAATATTTACTCCCTAAAAAATTAAAGGCAGAAGTTAGTGCTATCATTTCTGCATGAGCAGTAGGGTCGTTTAACTTTTCAGTCATGTTATAACCCCGGGCTATAATTTTATCATTTAATACTACAATTGCACCAATAGGTATTTCTTTTTCTTCAAAGGCACGCTTCGCTTCTTTAAGGGCGAGAGACATATAATAATCGTGGTTCATCATTGAGCGAATCTACAAAATCATCTGGTTAGGCTATACTTCTCTGATCAGGCCCTTAAATACTATTTCCTTAAAAACCATAGTTAGTTTCTGAGGGAAAAAGATTCTAACCTGCCAATGGCGGGTAATTTGCTAATTTGCCTTTGCGTTGATTTAATCAATCGTATAATAAAATGATTACGCTCGAAAATATTAAAGAGGCACATGATCGTATCAGGCCTTATATACATCGTACACCTGTATTAACCTGCGAAGCAATCGATAAAATGAGCGGGTGCCATATTTTTTTTAAATGCGAAAATTTTCAAAAAGTTGGTGCATTTAAAGCAAGAGGTGCCATGAATGCGGCTTTATTATTAACAGAAGCTCAGGTAAAAAAAGGACTGGCTACTCATTCCTCGGGTAATCACGCGCAGGCAATCGCCCGCGCCGGAAAAATATTGAATACACCTACTTTTATTGTAATGCCACGAACGGCCCCTTTAATAAAAAAGAAAGGTGTAGCAGGATATGGTGGAAAAATTATTGAATGTGAACCAACCTTACTGGCAAGAGAAACAACACTTGCCAGCGTAATTGCAGAAACAGGAGCAACAGAGATACATCCTTTCGACAATTATGATGTAATTACCGGTCAGGCGACAAGCGCAAAGGAATTGATAGAAGATACAACTGATCTTAATTTTATACTTGCACCGGTGGGCGGTGGTGGATTACTAAGTGGAACTGCATTAGCTTCAAAGTATTTGTCGCCAGCTACCATTGTTATTGCAGGTGAACCTGAAGGGGCCGATGATACCTTTCGTTCTATGCAAAGTGGTAAAATAGAAAGCTCGCAGGCAAATACAATAGCTGATGGGTTACTAACCAGTCTTTGTGTAAAAACGTTTACCATCATACGCGAACATGTAAAAGAGGTGCTGATTGTTTCTGATAGAGAAATTTTAGAAGCTATGCGCCTGATTTGGGAAAGAATGAAAATCATTATCGAGCCTTCTTGCGCAGTGCCGCTTGCCGCCCTTCTTAAACATAAAGAGAAATTTGCGGGAAAACGAATAGGGATCATCCTTTCCGGAGGCAATGTTGATTTTGATAAAATAGGAAACCTATTTAGTAATGCTACAATAACATAAATTCAGTCATATGGAGCTTTTACCTATTCTTCAACAACAACGTAGCTACTTTAACAAGGGTAACACCCGGTCGTTCGAATTTCGCCATACACAATTGCTTGCCTTTAAAAAGACTATTCTTAAATACGAAGATCAAATCAATAAGGCACTTCAGCATGATTTAAAAAAAACAGTAGAAGAGTGCTGGGTTACTGAAACAGGCTTATTAATTCAGGAAATAAACCATACCCTAAAACACCTTCGGGATTGGATGCGCCCCGAACGGGTAGGTACAAATTTATTAAATCTTCCATCTTCCAGTTATTTATATCCTGCTCCTCGTGGGGTGGTATTGGTTATTGGTCCATGGAATTTTCCTCTGCAATTATTATTGATACCAGTGGTAGGGGCAATTGCAGCAGGAAATTGTGTAATCATTAAGCCAAGTGAATTTGCTCCTGCTACAGCACTGGTAATCGAACAAATCATTAAGGAAGCATTCACTAAAGAACTTGCTTTTGTTGTACAGGGAGAAGGCGCTGCGGTTGTTTCTGAAATGATGAATAATTTTAGATTTGATCATGTATTCTACACCGGTAGTATACCAGTTGGTAAAGCCATTTATCAATTGGCGGCAAAAGACCTGGTGCCTGTAACACTTGAATTGGGTGGTAAAGATCCTTGTGTTGTAGAAGCAGATGCCGATTTAAAAGTAGCTGCCCGAAGAATTACAGTTGGTAAGTTTACCAATGCCGGGCAAATGTGCGTATGCCCCGATTATTTATTAGTACATGCTTCGGTAAAAGATAAATTGATCTCCTATATTAAAAAAGCTACTTCAAAATTTTATACAAACGATCCAGCTTCAGCGTACGGATATGGAAAAATTATTAATCAAAAAAGATTTGATAAGCTTGCAAGTTATTTATCTCAGGGTACCATTGTTATGGGAGGACAAACAAACCGCGATACACTTTTTATCGCTCCCACCATTCTTGAGAATGTTTCGTTGGATGCACCGGTAATGCAGGAAGAAATTTTTGGTCCTATACTGCCGGTATTTTCATTCACAACCGACGATGAAGCGATTGATATTATTAATAGGCATCCCAATCCATTATCGTTTTACATTTTTACAGCGAGTGCAAAAAAGGAACATGAGTGGATTGAAAAAATTCAATTTGGAGCAGGTTGTGTTAATAATGCGGCCTGGCAATTTTCTAATCATCATTTACCATTTGGAGGAGTGGGACAAAGTGGTATGGGAGCTTATCATGGAAAATTTACATTCGATACCTTTACACATAAAAAAGCTGTAATGAAAACGTCAACCTGGTTTGATCCGGCCATAAAATACCCGCCATTGAAAGGAAAACTGGGTTTATTGAAACTATTTATTAGATAATTTGTCTGCTGAGATACAAAGTGACTTTGCAAAAAAGCAGTAAGAAAATCACTTTTCGTATTTCATACAAAAGAGCATTAATGTTACCATTCGAATATTTGTGAAGACGGAGAATTCATTGAACGCCCCATTATAAATGGCCAATTTAAAATATATTGTTGAAGTAAATAATATATAGCCAAACTTTTAAATTTCAACCTGAACCGCTGTTGAAGTTTGCGCATACGAGATGTTATATTCGCTGGCATTGCTTTTGCAAATACTTTTGTCGTTGGCAGTCAGATTGTATCAAGATGAGATATTTTCACTAAATTTGCAGCATAAATAGAAAAAAATATGCTTATTAGGTATTCTATAGAGAATTTTCTGTCTTTCAATGCAAGAACTGAATTCTCAATGTTACCTGGGAAAAGTAGAATTCACCCTCACCATTTAATAAAATCTAAGTCAAGAAGTGATATAGTGTTATTAAAAGCTGCAATAATTTATGGGGCAAATGCTTCTGGTAAATCTAATATTGCAAAAGCACTTGATTTTACCCGGAAGTTTATACTTCGAGGTACTTCTTCTGAAACAAAAAAAATTAATTTCAGATCATTCCGGTTAGATAAGGAAGCGCTTACTAAACCTTCCAGGATTGAAATAGAAATTAAGCATAAAGATAAGAACTATGCTTATGGTTTTATTTTTGATAGTAGCACAATTTATGAGGAATGGCTTTATGAAATAAATAGAAACTCAGAAAAAATTATCTTTGAAAGAAAGGAAACGAAGGAACAAAAACCAGTAATTACTTTTAATGGAGTTAAATTTGAAAATACCACTGAAAAACAATTTCTTACATTCACAGCAGCGGGTACAAGAAAAAATCAGCTTTTCTTAACTGAATGTCAAGTTAGAAATGTAAAGACAAATGTGAAAAACATTGATGATTTGTTAAATGTTATAGATTGGTTTCAAAATTCCTTAAAAATTATTTTTCCCAACTCACCATTTGAGGGTATCGAATTTGAGTTAAAAGAGAATCAAGATTTGTCAATAATATTTAATGAGTTTCTTAAGTATTTTAATACAGGCATCAAAGGAATTGAGTTGGTTGATGTTGATTTTGATAAAATAAAAGATATACCTGAGGGTTTAAAGAAAGACCTACTTTCTAATATATCTGAAAGCACAAAGGCTTTTATTACAAGTCCGGATAAAAATATTACTTACGCAATATCTAAAAATAAATCCAATGAACTGAAAGCTTTTAAAATGATGACAAGTCATGATGTCAAAGGCTCAGATCGACAAGAGTTTTTCGAAATGAATGATGAGTCTGATGGCTCTCAAAGAATAATTGAATTTATCCCTGTTATCATGGATTTGATGAAAAGTGATAATGTTTTTATTATTGATGAAATTGATAGAAGCCTTCATCCGAATTTGACTTGTGATTTTGTTGATTTATTTTTGAGTAAGTCTGAGAATATCAATAGTCAATTGATTGTAACAACGCATGAATCTAGTCTTTTAAACCAAAAAATAGTTAGAAAAGACGAAATCTGGTTCGTGGTGAAAGATAAATTTGGAGCATCTTCGTTTTATTCGTTAGAAGAATTTAAGATACGCTTTGATAAGGAAATTAGAAAAGACTATCTGTTAGGAAGATATAAAGCTGTCCCTGTTTTTGGAAGTAGAAATAAGTTATCAGTCTTAAAGCCATAAAAGATGCCTAGAGAACGAAGGGGATTTAAGAGACCAAGTTTTGTAAGAAATGTTCAGAAGTTATTTGTTATTGCAACTGAAGGTGTTAAAACTGAAATTAAATATTTTGAACAATTCAAATCAGAAGAATATTATAATAACAAATCGGTTTTCATAGAAGTTTTAAAGCGTTTAACTACAGATAGTTCACCAGCCGTTGTAATCAAGCAGCTCAATAATTTTTCGAAAGAATTTAATTTAAAAGAAGGCGATGAATTATGGATGGTAATTGATAGAGATAAGCAAAGTTGGTCTACACAACAAATTGCAGAAGTTGCAAGATTATGTAATCAGAAACGTTATGGATTTGCATTAAGTAACCCATGTTTTGAACTTTGGTTATTGCTTCATAGAAAGGATATTAATGAATATTCAGCGGCCGTCAGAGATGAATTATTTAGGAATCTTAAAACTGGAAATAGAGGTCGAGTTGAAATCGAATTACTTGCAATTTGCGGTACATATAACAAGTCAAACCTAAATGTTGATGATTATTTGCCTCATGTTAATTTGGCTATTCATAGAGCAGAAGCACTTACGCAAAATGTGAATGAAAGATGGCCGGATTATTTAGGTAGTCATGTCTATAAGTTAGTTAGAGAATTGATGCCATAATACAATTGCCATTGATTGTGAAAATGGTCTACTAGATATTGGATTCAGAAGCGATATTGTTATGGAGGGAAAATTAATTGTTGAAATTAAATCTGTACAACAGTTAGAAAAAGTAGATCATAAAACGGTGCTTATTTATCTCAAGTTAACGGGAATAAAATCAGCGATTTTAGCAAACTTCAATGTCAACCTCATTAAAGAGGGCATTCACCGGAAAATACAAGTGGAATTAATTCAATAGAAATTCAATTTCTTTGTATACTTAGCGCCTTGGTAGAAAAATAATAATATGCAGAAACTAAAACGCATCTTCATTTTTATTGTACTGTTGGTACTTACTTTTGCAGGGTACGTATTTATGGTAAATCGAAATTCAACGAATATGACTAATCGCCAAAAAGTATTAAAGGCAATTTATCCTGCATTGATGTGGTGGACAAAGCTTACCGGAGTTAATGCAAAATCAATGGCGAACGAACATGCGGCGCCACCTGTTTCTTTTTATAGCCTGAAAACAACTTCTAATACAGACAAAGAATATGATTTCGGTCAGCTAAAAGGGAAAAAAGTGTTAATTGTTAACACTGCCAGTAATTGCGGTTATACAGATCAGTACGAGCAATTACAGCAACTGTATGAAAAATTTAAGGACAAGCTGATAATACTGGGATTTCCTGCCAATGATTTTAAAGAACAGGAAAAGGGAACTGATGAAGAAATTGCGCAATTCTGTAAAGTTAATTTTGGTGTAACTTTTCCATTGATGAAGAAAAGTAGCGTTATAAAAACACCTGCACAAAACAATATTTTTCATTGGCTATCCGATTCTTCCAATAACGGATGGAACCAAAAGGAGCCTTCCTGGAATTTTAGCAAGTATATTATCAATGAGCAGGGAGTACTTACCAATTATTTCGATCCTTCAATTTCCCCCTTAAGTGAAGAAGTAATAAATGCAATAAATAAATAAAAATCGTTAGCAGTCAAATTCGTTTATTTCTTTCTTAAATTCTACTACTAATTTTTTCATCTCTTTTAGCTGATTAATTTTTTCATCAATGGATTTTACTTTCTCATCCAAAATAGCAAGTTTTTTTTCTTTAGTAATTCGTTTGCCATACCAGGCATCAATGAGTTTTTTAATCTCGGCAAGCGAAAAACCTGCACGCTTGGCATCCCGGATCAGTTCCAGCTTATAGATCGTTTCTTCGTTATAATGGAAATAATTATTGGTTTTAATATGTTCTTTGCGCATACCTTTAATTAAACCATACTTTTCATAATACCGAATAGTATGGGAAGAAATGCCCGTTTCCCTTGAAAGTTCATTGATTAACATACTGCAAACTTACAAAAAAAATAAATCTATAAGCTAAGACTATACTCTCAGGTTTATTGAAAACATTTTGTGTGTATTTTTGGCCTTCTAATAATAAATAAATATGTCTACTGTTTTAATTACGGGTGCCTCCTCGGGTATAGGTCTTGAACTTGCTAAAGTATTCGCTCAGCATAAGCATTCCCTTATTTTAGTGGCACGAAGCAAATCCAAGTTAGAAGAATTAGCCGAAGTACTTCGGCAAACAGGAGTGGAAGTACATTTGCTTGTAAAAGATTTAAGTATCAATCAATCGGCTGTCGAAGTTTTTGATTGGTGCAATCAACATGGCGTAGTGGTTGACTATCTCGTTAACAATGCTGGTTTTGGGGACTTTGGTTTTTTTCATGAAAGTAGCTGGGCCAGGCAGGAACAAATGATTACCCTCAATATTACTGCACTCACGCATCTTACCCACTTATTTTTGCCACAAATGGTAAAAAGAAAATCGGGAAAGATTATGAATGTTGCGTCAACGGCTGCTTTTCAACCTGGGCCAACGATGAGTGTTTATTATGCTACCAAAGCCTTTGTACTTCATTTTACCGAAGCTATCTCCAATGAATTAAAAGGTACAGGGGTTACCGTTACAGCGCTATGCCCGGGTGCAACCGAAAGTGGTTTTCAATCGGCTGCTGCTATGGAGGAAAGTAAATTGGTAAAGGGTAAAAAACTACCTTCATCATTGGATGTAGCAATGTATGGATATAAAGCTATGATGAATGGAAGAACAGTGGCGGTGCATGGTTCTATGAATTCAATGATGGCAACAGGGTACCGGTTTTTACCGAGGAAATGGATTGTACAAGTTACCCGTATGATACAGGATAAAAAATAATATCTTTAGTATATGTTTACCAAAACGGATATTGAAAAATATTTTATTGCTGAAAAACAAGAGAGCCTTCTCTTCCTTGTAATCGGAATCATTACCATCGTTTTAGCCTTTATTTTCTTTTTTGTATTGAAAACAAATTTTTATAAGGGCGCTGCTATTTCTATGTGGGCAATTGGTTTGCTGATAGCGGTTGTTGGATACATCGTATACAAACGCTGCGATACCGATCGGGTTCGAAATGTTTATGCATACGATATGAATCCGGGTGAATTAAAGGAAAAAGAAATTCCCCGAATGAAAACAGTGATGAAAAATTTTGTGATCTATCGGTATACTGAAATTATTCTTTCACTGGTTGGTATATTTTTATTTTTTTATTACAGAAATAGAATTGACCAACAATTTTGGGCTGGTTTGGTGTTAGCACTTGCCATCATGGCCTTTACGGCTTTATTTGCTGATTATTTTGCTGAAAAGAGAGGCGCTATTTATACCAAGGGCTTGATTGATTTTTCGGAAGCAAAATAATTTTCATGAACTACAATGATAGCATTGGCACCCTTGGTGTTGGACTAATTTTGATCGCCTATTTCTGCAATACATTTAAATTTTTGCCAGGTAATGGTAAACTTTTTTTCCTGCTGAATATGGCCGGGGCCGCACTTGCCTGCTATGCATCCTGGCTTATTTTATATTGGCCCTTTATCATTTTAGAAGGTATTTGGTGTATTGTTTCTATTATTGGATTAATAAGATGTAGCAAAAAAAAATTATGAAAGGAGAAACAAACCTATCAACCTTAATCAGAAATATGGAGCCTTTTCTCAATGAGGGAGATTATGTTTTTTGTTTGGTAGAAAATAACAAAGCCATTCCTTTCAAAGATGTGCTTTTTTATTTCAGGGAAAAAGAAGCTATAACAATTGTTGTTCGGAAAGAATATGCCGACGAATACCAACTTCCCTATAATTATATTTCTTCGTGGATAACACTTCGCATTCATTCAGCACTGGAAGCTGTTGGATTAACCGCAGCATTTTCAAAAGTACTTGCCGATGAAGGAATCAGTTGTAATGTAGTAGCCGCTTATTTCCATGATCATATCTTTATAGCTAAAGCTGATGCGTTAAAAGCAATAGAATCACTCCGTAAACTATCTGAAAAATTGTAGAAGCTGTTTTGCCCCATAGGAATAACTCACAGGCAGATGATAAAACAAATAGCATTACGTTCAATAAAACTGTCTCATTCCAAAAAGATATCAATCATATCAATAATTTCAGCGATTCGAATAAGTTTTTCTTAAGAGATAAAATAAAAACAAAAAAGATTTTCTATTTTTAAAAATTGTTGCACATAGCGAATAATGCTATTAAATTTGCACGAATCAGTTCTATGAAACGAAAAATTTTTTAAAATATCTTTCTGTTCACGATGCGTCCTTACAGGGCGAGATACAGCGGCGGGACTCTTTAATTTTTTAAATTGAATTTCGAATAAGTTTCAATTAAATTACTCATTGCCTGTAGGGATGTATCGTGGGTAGAATCATAAAAAAGGATGCTCTTTCCCCAGGAACGTTTCGTGCTTATTTATAAGCCAAATAAAAAAATATTATTCGTAGTAACTAATACAGGATAATTACAGCTAAACTAATCCCTATAATTCAAAGCCGGTTTTCGGTTACCCAATAGCGCTTCATATTTATAATCACCTTTTGCTTTTCTAAATTCTTCCTTCGCTTTTATAATTAATGCTGGATCCGTAAACAAATCAATGGCTGTTAATACCATTGTTTTAGCAGCAACCATCATCCCCTTTGTGCCAATTTCTGTTCCGCCACATGCCACTGCCTGCCAACTATGAGCTGGTGTACCCGGTACCCAGGTAGCGCCACGCATTCCTACAGTTGGTAACGCATAACTAACATCACCAACATCCGTAGATCCACCGCCCGCATCCATTTCCATTTTTAATGGAATTATACTATCCGCATTACCAATTCCAGGGACTTTATAATTAAATGTAGCTTGTATTTTTTTTGCAAACTCCACTTCATCCATTGTATATTTTACTCCACCTGTTTTCTCTAAATTTTTTTGCATGGCTTCCGCCAATGTTTTATTCAATAACAAATCATGCGTACCGCCAATCACTTCATACTCCATCGTTGTTTCTGTTCCCATTGCTGCACCATTTGCAGCTTTCACAACACGTTCAAAAATTAACTTCACCTGATCACGTTTGGGATGACGAACATAATAGTATACTTCGGCAAAATCGGGTACTACATTAGGTGCTTTACCACCATTCGTAATTACATAATGTATTCTTGTTTCCTGTGGCACATGTTCGCGCATCATATTTACCATATTGTCCATTGCTTCTACCGCATCTAACGCCGACCGACCTTTGTCGGGAGCACCAGCAGCATGGGCCGACAATCCCCGAAAACGAAATTTTGCAGAAGAATTAGCCAATGCACTTGTCATTGTTACACTATTTCCATCACCCGGATGCCAGTGAATTGCGATATCAACGTTATTAAACAAGCCCGCCCGCACCATATATACTTTTCCGCTTCCCCCTTCTTCTGCGGGGCAACCAAATACTTTTATAGTCCCAGAAAATTTTTTCTCTTCCATTAGTTTTTTTATTTCAATACCTGCTGCTGCCGAGGCTGTACCAAATAAATGATGACCACAGCCATGTCCTGCGATTCTACCCGGAATTTCTTTTCTTTCCGGAATGGCTTCCTGCGATAAACCTGGCAATGCATCAAATTCTGCCAAAATTCCGATTACCGGTTGTCCCGTTCCGTAAGTAGCAACAAAAGCAGTAGGGATATCTGCTACTCCTGCATCCAAGGTAAATCCATTATCAGTTAATAATTTTTGTAAAAGTGCTGAACTGTTTTTTTCTTTATATCCCAATTCGGCATAATCCCATATCTGTAAGGCTGTTTTTTTATATTCTTCGTAGTGTTGCTGAATATCCTGCAGCGCTTGAACCTTAACTTTATCGAAAGGGTTTGTTATTGATTTTTTTTGTGCTGCAACTGCAATGGAAAGAATGAAAACAATGACAAAAAGAGCCTGCTTCTTCATAATAATTAGTTTGGTGACACAAAATAGTTGATTTATAGAACAATTAAATTTTATAAAATTGTACAGAATTTGAATAGCTATTCACCAGTGTTACCTTAAACCTACTAAGCGTAATTTTTTTGCAAAGATATTCAGAACGTTTTTTTAAATCAGCATGGCTCTCTTCCCGAATCTTCATGGTAAAAGCAAATTGCCGCGAAAGCGCGAAGTTATGTTACGAAACATGCTTATACTTTTTTTGGGGTGAATGTATCTGCTTCAATTTATTTGTACCATAGTACTGGAATAGTTTTTTATAATAAAGGTATGATGCTATTAATATTGATATCACCAACCCTGGGTTGAGCGCCTCAGCCGGTTCGTGCCCAACGAAGTTGGGATGCGCAAGCAAGAAGCGGGTGCAGCGAGGGTGTGCTGGGTAACGGCCACCCGGCCCTGAGGGAACAATATTTTAAATTAAACAGCTTAAAAAAAATAATTGCTACATAAATAATAGATCAATTTATTCTTACCGTAGCACTGGTATTCAGTTAATCATATTCTTTCATAATTATTTTTGCAACAAAGAGATTTAGAATTTTTTTTCAAATCTTCCATGTATATTTTTTTTGAACACGTAGTCATAAAAGGATATAGCCGCGAAAGCGCGAAGTTGTGTTACAAGCATATCTATTTTTTTTACGTTGATATTACTATGCCATTTTACTTATAGCATAGTATAAGAATTATTTTTACCAGAAGGGTATGATGCTATTAATATTGATATCACCAACCCTGGGTTAAGGGCCTCAACTGGTTCGTGCCCAACGCAGTTGGGATGCGCAAGCAAGAAGCGGGTGCAGCGCGATGCCCAGGGTAACGGCCACCCGGCCATGAGGGAAAAACATTTTAAATTGAACAGCTTTTAAAAATAAATAATCCGTACTGAAATAATAGATCAATTTATTCTTA
>JANNEK010000042.1:0-13359 GCA_031378605.1 Chitinophagaceae bacterium
TTTTTCCAGGGCGTATCACGTTCTTTTCTTCAAAGTTTATATCAGAAATAATTAACTTATTTCCATATGCAATACTCAGGTTTTGAACATGCAGGATAGTGTCTTTTTGTTCATATGAATTTGGCATATGAAATAAATAATGTTTAAGTAATTAATAAAAGAAAAACGTACAGGTTTTTAGTACGTCGAATATCTGAACAAAGATTTTCTTGAAATATTTAAAACCCAATCCAGCGAAAGACCGATCAATAATATTACTAATTGAAGGGCAACAATTCTACCATGGTTTGTAAACTTATCGCTGTTCTTTATAAGTACACCCAATCCCCCTGCTGCAACTACAATCGATTCAACAGTTACTAACATCATCCAGATAATCGCCAGGTTCTGCCTTAGCACATCAATAACATAATCCAACCTTCCTTTAATGACTACTTCCCATAAGATTTCCCAACGAGTGCATTTAAGCGACCGTGCATGATCAATTTCTTCCTCGGGAATATCTTTCAAAACAGATAACAACGACGTTATAAAATAAAGACTCATGAAAATAACGAGTACCCATACCTGCATCGACCGTGCATCGGTTACCAGAATTGACAAATAAAATGTGATGCCCGTAAGAGGTAAATACCTGATCTTACTGATAAATTTAGCAATCGGCTTTAAAAATGGAATTGGCGATAAGTAAACAATAATCAGCGAAAACAACAGCGATATTAAAGTGGCCTTTAAGCAAAGCCCCAATGAACTGACGATATGTACTACCAGGCCTTGCTTATACAAGGATACAAACCCTTCCCACACCTGGCCCGGTGTTGGGAATAAATGTTTGCTACCTGTACTCGCAATTATCCAGTAGCCCACTACCAAAATCAGCCAAATACCGGTGATAAAGAGTTTTTGGTTTTTCGCTATTTCCTCAAAGGGTGTTAACCATTTCTTTAGTTGATTCATCAAAGATTCGTTTATTTCAATATTGTAATAACCACTCGCCTGTTTTGGGCTTTACCTGCGGGTGTAGAATTATCTGAGACAGGTTCATCCTGCCCTTTTCCTTCGAGTTTCTGAAAACGATTGGCAGGAATACCTTTCTGTATCAGATAATTTTTTATTGCTTCTGCTCTTGCATGTGATAGCGAATAATTTGATTCTGCCTGACCTGTATTATCTGTATGGCCAACCAATTCAAGTTTTGAATCTTCTGCCTGGATTAATAAATTATAAATCTGTTCCAAAACGTCTTTCGCTTCAGGCCTAACGGAGGCGCGGCCAACATCAAAATTGATACGCCATTCTCCCGACGCAACAACTTTGGTCGCCTTTTTACTATAGTCAGCCACATCTGCTTTACCAGCATCAATATTTTGCACCTGTTGAAGAAAAGAAAGATTCACGCCTTCTTCATAAGGAACTACACGTTTTACGTTCTGATTAAAACCGGCAGGATTCAATTCTTTTAAATACCTCGAAACCTGGTCATAAACAGCTTTATAACGGTTTGTACCATCCGTAATTCCATAGTATTGGTTAGCGTCAGACTGATTAAAAACTCTTGATCCTCCCATATTATAAGAAACACCATTTTTCTCACCTTTTTGGCCTTTAAACATATTGTACCAATAATCTGCCGACTCCATATTAAATGTTTTCGCAACTGATTCAGCAGCTCTTTTTTTCCAGCTTTCAAATTGTTTCATTTGGTTAGAAGCGGTATAGGAAGATTTCAATATTCCCGTAACGGTTTCTTTATTTCTATTTGCCCATTGTTTTAACACAACGATGGTAGCAGCCATCTGGTTATTAAATTCTTTAGTTGAAACCACATCGGTAAACCCTGTTAGTGCATCAAAAACAGTTTTATCGCCCGGCGTCCAGGTAGCACATCCATCTACTTTTTTATTAATTGATTTACCCGTTAATTTACCATCTTTTACTTCTCTCAATGGTATCGTCCATCCTTCCTTTTGTGATTTAATCAATTCTTTAGCCGATTCTATGTAATCATCATTTGCCGAAGCAATGAAGTTTACAGCGTCCGGGTCATACGTTGAAGGATCCGGATTCACTTTTAATCCGTTTGCAAACGCATAATTCACTGTTGTAACCCAATCACCGTCACCAATAACCGCAGAAATGAGCGATCCCTTCATGGTTTGTGGGTTCATTTTCCAACTCGGTGGTCCAATCAATTTATCTTCACCATAACTTAATCCAATGGAACCTATTGCTTGAATTTGATATTTACCAGCTCCGTATTTATCATCCAATGCCTGCTGAACCGAACTAACATAGAAGGGCACACCGTCTCCCATAATAATGATTCCGGCAACACCTTCTTTAGGATTATTAGTTCCTCTGTCAAATTCTTCTATAAACTTCAATTGCAGATTACGCAATTCAGTAAACCAATCCTGGCGGATAATTTCAAGATTAATTCCATTCTTTTCCATAATGGATCCCTTTGTAGTTTTAGGTCCGCCATTCGCCACAATGATACCCGATTGTGCGTTCCAGGCATAGCCAGCCAATCTAACTAATGGTTTAGCCGAAACATCCGTGGAGGTCTCTGCAGAAGGCAAAGGCATTTCATCCGATGTTGATATGTTATTAATGTCCTTATCAGCAACATCAATTTTTTCTAATTTTTTAGATTCATCAGTTCTTAAGCCTGGAGAAAGAAAATAAACGCCAGCACCAATTCCACCTGCAATCAAAAGGGTGATCAGGGCCTTAGAAAAAAAAGTCAAACTCGACCATTTCATATTTTGCTAATTTATATAGTGTATAATCTTAATTAATTGAATATATCTCCAAAGCCTTTGCTATCTACTTTATCCTGCTGTGTTAATTTATAATTAGGGTTGATGTATTTATTTGAATCCGGAATTACATAGTTGTCCGTTTTAATTTGATCGGCAAGTTTATCGAGCCTGGTATACAGCTCGTCGCTATCCATTGAATACTGGCTGGTAAGCGAATCAAGATCAATAAGATTTTCCTTAGTAGTTGCTATATCCATTGAAATAGTATTGCTTACTACATCCAATGCATATTCGAGTTCCCAGCTTTTTGTAAACATCATGGCCGACTTTGCCTGTTCAGTTGCCTGTCGGGCCGCCTGTGCAAATGCATATTCTTTTTTAAGCATTCCAATACTCACATCAAAGTCAGCAATTTTAATTTCCATAGCAGTATCTACCATATTCAGCTTTCGATCCAGTTTACCAATTACATGTGCGCGGCTTCCGTATTTGCGTACTAAACCTGTGCTTTGATTAAGCATTTGACTCACCCGTTGCGCTTCGCTGAGCGTTTTCATTAACCCAGTTTGAATTTCAACATATTCATCAGAATCTTTAGCAGCAGCACCCAGCGTTTTATCCATTTCCTCCATTTTATTTTTCGATCCCTCGGCCTTCGATTGCAATACCACTACTTTTTCCTGGAATTCTTTAGCTTCTTTTTCTGCCTTAATAGATTCTTCTTCCATGTTTGACTTTATCGCTTTAATTTTTGCTTTTGCTTCTTTAAATCTCCCCCTGTTTTGAATCATCTTTTGTTTTTGTTCTTCCAATTCACCAAAAGGATCGTTTTTGATTAGGAGTTTATGAAAAAAACGGGCAAGCTTTTTAAACCCCTTTATAATCACAGGCAATAAAATAAAAAAGCCAATGACCATGACCCCCACAGCAATAGCACCCAATGTTTTTCCTATCCATGTAAAGACCACTGGTAAAATAAACTGGTATAAACCCCAGGCAACAGTGCCAAAAATTATGAGTCCAAGAATCGATGCGATTCCTTTTTCGCCTTTTCTCCATTTTTGCGGGTTAAAACTAATATCGCTTTTTTCAAAGTGCTTTAGTATGGGTAGCTCCATTAATTTATTTGCTTCCATTTCCATTTTTTATGTATAAAAGGTTAATTAATTTTTTATGTTTTTTTGTATCCCTTCCTTCACTAATGTAAGTTTACTAACGCTTATCTGCCTGGCCTGATCGTTTGCAAGCAGCTTTTGCCGAATTTCTCCTTCCTGCGATGTATAGGTATTATCAATACCAGAAAGGCTTAACCGTTTTTGATTGGTCTCAGATTCCAGTGTCTGTAATTGATTTCGTAAGGCATTTATTTGTTGAGTACCTTTTTCAATTTCCTGCAGCAATTGATTTTTTTCCTGATTTTTTTGATTCTCAAAAGAATTTAATTTCGATTGACCCTGACTTACGTATTGGCTATGAACTTCATTAATCTTACTGATATAAAACTCTGCATCCTTCATAAGTTTTACCGGCGAAATGGTATTATCCATTGATTTAGCCATTTGAAAAGCCATGGTATAGGCTTGTTCACCAGCCTGGGGAATAGAGCTGATTGCTTTATAAAATTCATAGAAATCATATCCGGGCATATTAATTGAATCAACTCCCTTTTCATAAACTCCAATCACCTCGTTTAATACAGTGGTGTCAATACCTGGAATTGAAGTTGTCGTATTAGAAACAGTTGTTGTTGCTCCGGTTGTATTATTTACAGGGAAACTAAAGGATGATGTTGATTCTACAGTTTTTGGTTCATCATTATCTTCTGTTTTGACAAAAAGACTTTTCCAATTTTTCATTTTACAGCGTATAGGTTCAGTTAATAACTAAAGATAACAATTTTACTAATTCAGGGAAGTTCTGTGGCCAGAGAAGGCTAAAGAAAGATAAAAAGAGTAATGGTCTACATTCGAGTATATCCGTTAAAAAGGAATAATGAAGATAAATACTTTTAAGAAAAATTACCTGTTTTTCAAGAAATTTATTCGAACGGTAAGCCCGGCCACCTATTTAATCAGGCATCCCCTCTTAAAAGCTGTAGGGTTTATGCACCGATGGATACTTTTTGAATTATTATCGTTCCCCTTCTAAGTACCCTTAAAAGGTTTATTAGTTGTATTTTTCGAGAAATGAAATTACTACAAGGAAAAAGAAGAAGGGAGAACAGAAATACTTAATTTCAAAAAAAAATACAATGAGAAATAGATTTGCATTATTAGTATTATTGTTATCCGTTTTATCAATTTCTACGCAGGCCCAAAAGAAATTGTTTAATGGAAAAAATTTAAAGGGGTGGACTATTAATGGAACCGAAAAATGGTATGTAGAAAATGGAGAATTGGTTTGTGAAAGCGGTCCTGATAAACAATACGGTTATCTCTCCACTAAAAAAGCGTATAAGAATTTTTTTCTTACCCTTCAGTTTAAACAAGAAGCAAATGGAAACAGCGGTGTTTTCTTCCGCTCGTCTATTGAAGGAGTAAAAATAAGTGGCTGGCAGGTCGAGGTAGCTCCACTTAATGATCATACTGGCGGAATATATGAATCGTATGGAAGAGGATGGTTGATTCAACCAATGCCGGCCGATGAGCAATTCCTAAAACAGGGCGAGTGGAACGAATTAAAAATACAGGTTAAAGACGATGAGATTACTACCTGGCTAAACAATCACCAAATGGTTTTTATTAAAGATGAGAAAATTGGTAAAGGAGAAGGATTTATTGCGCTACAAATTCACGATGGCGGAGGAATTAAAGTTCGCTGGAAAAAAATTATCTTAAAGCAATTGTGATTATCCATTATCAATTCTTCGGCAAACGAATACCCTTTTAAAATATTTTCGATAGCCCTTTGCAACCTCCTCCACTTGATGAACGTCATACAAGCACGTTACACAACGCACCCTATTAATCTTAAACCGTACCCTCCCTTTTTGACTTTTACCTCTGCAACCGGGCTTCTAATGTTCTGTTAGGTCTCTGGCAACTGCCAGAGACTTTTTTATTATTTAAAAAAGAAGTTTATAAAAGCAGGTTATAGTATACCACCAGTTTTTTGAAATCCTCTTTATTCCTGAATTTTAGTTGATGCTCATTAATAAATAAACGGATCTTATCCGATTGGTCAGTTAATTTTTCAATGATTGCTGTTTTATCGGCTGGCAATTCGATCATCATCTTTTCCTTGAGAATATAATAAGCGTTTTCATCTCTGATTCTCCGGTAAATTATTTTCGATACTAATTGAGCTTCTTCTGTAATCTGTTTATAATGCAGTAAGAGTAGTGTTGCTTTTCCTTCTTCGATTATTTCATAAAAGGTTTCTTCATTTCCTTTTTCTGTTGTCGGAAAATTTCTTCTGAAAACCAGGGAGTCTTTCCCCGATTTTGGATAGATTACAAATTCCCGAACCTTACTTTGATTAGCAAAACTATTTCCGTCAAACTGAAGCATTAACTGATTGGTAATACAATCAAACTTGAGCTTAAATTGGGTAGCTACTCTCCCGCTGCTAAATCGAATGGCTCCCTTGTTCCAATCGGCAAATAAATATGGAGTACCCGATACATCGTTATAAGCAGGAGTATCTTGATTAGCATTAACCGGGTCCGTAGTTTGAGCCGATGCCAAACCGAAACAGAGTACCAACACCACACCACACAGCTTTTTCATGCTCTAATTTTGTAGAAGGTACAACTAGTTATCGAAGAATTGTTTTAAAATTACCGAGGCAACTATTTAACAAATAATATAGTGCAGGAAAAAGGCGCAGCCATAACCTCATTTATTCCTTTACTAATGCCTGTTATAATTGTATTATTAACGGCGTAGGCATTCCAGTTCAATGGTGGAAGTTTAACGGGTTGCATTTTATCCCCGCCATTATAAACTACCAGTATTTTTTTCCATGGATCGTTTACTGCGGCTCCGTTAATAATATATGCCACTACACCTGGTGTATTTGTTTCTAAAAAGCGAATATTCTTCGATACCTGGTCTGCGGTATTCATTCTAAACGAAAGATGTGCTTTTCTCATGCTTATCAATCCTTCAACATAATCAAAAACATCTTTATTAATGGTTTTTAAGTTCCAATCAATAGCGTTAATACTATCGCCGGCATTAAACGAATTCTCTATTCCTTTTTTACTTCGAAGAAATTCAGTTCCGGCATGTAAAAAAGAAATGCCCTGCGACGTTAGTACAATTGACAGCGAAAGCTTGTGCATTTCTCTTCTTTCCAATGTTGTATTTTCTTTTGCAGAAATCGCCAGCTTGTCCCATAACACATGATTATCGTGACATTCGCAATAACTAATTGTATTATGCGGAGCCCTTGCATAAGGTGCCCTTGAATAATTTACCTTGCTATAATCTATCTGAGGGTGCATAAGCGCTGCCACCACCCCAAACTTTATACTTTCTTCCATCCCTGGTTTACCACTTGCAAAACCTTTATCGGTATGTTCAAAAACACTTCCTTTTATTCCATCTCGCAGATCATCACTAAATACAGCAATTCGATTTAATTGAGAAACATTTTTTTTGATGGCTCTTACTGAATCAGGCAACGGACTCGAGCCTGCTGTCCACCCTTCACCATATAGAAGAATTGAAGGATTTATGTTATGTAGTTCTTTTGAAATTAAATTCATCGTTTCAATATCATGAACACCCATCAGATCAAACCGAAAGCCATCCACATGGTATTCTTTTACCCAATACAAAACAGATTCGAGCATAAATTTTCTCATCATCGCACGCTCACTCGCTGTTTCATTTCCACAGGCAGTTGCATCAGAAAAACTGCCATCAGTTTTTTGGCGATAGTAATAACCAGGAACCAATTGATTGAAATAGGAATTCTCTGTAAGCATTGTGTGATTGTACACAACATCCATCACTACACTCAACCCATTTTGATGAAGACTTAGAATAAGTTGTTTGAATTCTTTAATTCGTTGGGCGCCATCATACGCATTGGTTGAGTAAGATCCCTCTGGTGTATTATAGTTCAGCGGATCGTAACCCCAGTTGTATTGCCCTATTCCGGGCTTGGTTTCATCTACCGAAAAAAAATCATACGATGGTAGCAGGTGTATATGCGTAACGCCTAATTCTTTTAAATGATCAAGCCCTGTTGACAAGCCACCCGGATTACGTGTACCCTTCTCAGTTAATCCCAAAAAAATACCTTTATTTTTTATCCCCGAACTTTTATCAATACTTGCATCCCTCACATGCAGTTCATAAATAATAGCATCCGTTTTGTTCAATAAAACCGGATGTTTATCATTCGCCCATCCAACGGGATTTGTTTTTTGTAAACTGCCAATCATCGCCCGTTTACCATTAACCCCAACAAGTTTTGCATACGGATCGGGTACTTCCTCCAGCCATCGGTCTTTAATTCTTACCTGAAAAACATAAAACTTTCCATGTTGATCACCCTTTATAGTAGTTATCCAGGTACCGGAAATACTTTTCTTTAATGGAATCGTTGAGATGGGGCTTCCACCAATTCCGGCTGCATACAATAGTATTTTAGCTTCTGTGGCAGGCGGCGACCAAATACGAAAGGAAGATTGCAACGAGGAATAGGTTAATCCTAAATCTTTACCGGTATAAACAGAGTAGTTATTGAACCGATCTACCTGAGTCCAGCAAAATTGAACCGTAAAAAAAAATAAACAGCAAAGAGAAAATTTCATACAATCAATTTCCTATAAAAGTACTCGTAATTTTGATTGAATGTTATACTAAGAAATCATTGATTAGCATTTGTAAGAAGCGTATGATCAAAAGCGGACTTAACTATCTTGACTGAATTGAAGGCATCTGATAAAAAAAAGAGGACTATTGTTTTAAACAATAATCCTCTTTCATAAATTTATTCGAGAATACTTTTAATTATCCCGCGGCGTAAAATAAAATGATTCCTCGCTTAATACCAAAGAAGCTGGAATGAATGTGAAAAATGAATGACGGATAATTTCTTCTACTGATTGACGATACGTTAAACCAATTTCCGGGGTGCGCATAGCAAATTTCAAGCTTTGAATTTTTAGCATGGCAATTTTACTTGCGCTGATCAAATGATTGTCGGAAATTCGAAATTTCTCTGCAATAAAATCCTGATCGTTACTTACATAAGTGAGTCGGGGCTTCATAGGGATTAATTTAAATGAACTAAGGAATACGGTAGTTTATAAACGCTATATCAAATCTTAAATTGTCTGGAAATTATCCTCGTAAAAATCCTAATTTCTCCTTACAAGCTTACCGTCAATGAATTGAAAAAGTCACCTGCCTTTAATCAATAGGTAAATTTTTATATCGTTTAGAAAATAAAATAGTTTTACAACTCAGTTTCCCATGATTTATCTTTTTCCAGATAATGGAATCAAATTCCAGTTTGGGTTACCTTACAAATTTGACGATTTCGATATTGCACCCAAAGGATATTAACCATCACCCACCTTTAAACCGGATTGCTCCTTGTATCTTTGCGATGTTACTTTATGAATTCAAATTCTTTATTTATGCGATTATTATTCTTTTGTTTCCTGGTTTTACTATTTGGTGTTTCCTGCATAAAAGAAAAAAGTATTGAAATTGATATTTCTTCACCAACCGGAGATACTTGTCATCTTATTAAATTAGTACAGGGAACCGATACTGTTTTGAACCTTTTTTATGATCAAAAGGGAAGGCTCGTAAAACTTACCGATCTCGATGTACCAAGCAACGATATCGATTCATTAATTGCTACTTTTAACTCAGCCGGTCTTGTTTCAAGCGTTCATTGGGATTCGCCCTATCCATTAGACGTTTTTTATGATTATTCAGGAACCCGTATTATTAAAATGAAACTTATTGATCCGTTCAGGTTAGCTGACTCCGCAGTATATACTTTCGAATATGGCGCTGGTACAAAACCTTTAAGAAAAAATTTATACAGCTATTCTTCATTCACAAGCGGTGGTTTATTTGAGTATTATCTTTTTACTTATGATTCAAAAGGTAATATATCAACAAAAGAAACTTTCTGGGCTGCAGGCCAATTAAAGGAGACAATTGTTTTTACATATACCGATCAAGCCAATAGTTTTCGCAGCCTTTCCTATTTCAGTGATCCATTCAATGTATTTGATATGCAAAATGCCATTGATGCAGAAGCATGTTGGAATGAAAACGACGCTGCCTCTGCCATCTATACCAATGCAAATGGAGATATCATACGTCAGAAGAAAATCTCGTATGAAAAAGATTCAAAAGGCCGTGTTGTTACTGTTAAATCAGAGACATACTATTTGGCGCCCGGTGATGGGGAATCTTTTAATTACACATTTTTCTATAATTGCAATTGATCCTGATAAGAATGGGCTATAACTCCACTTAGAAATCTTCGCTATGGGTTAATTCAAAAGCTTCGGCAAATCTGTAACAATAATCTTTAATCCCATCCAACTCATAACCAATACAACAATCCATCCAATAAGGCTCATCCAAAAAGGGTGTTTATAAGTACCCATAATTTTATACCGCCCAACGGCCAATAACATTAAACCCAGTGAAATTGGTAGTATCAAACCATTTAATGCACCAACGAATACAAGAATCTTTTTAGGTTTTCCGATAAAGGCAAAGATTAGCGTCGAACAAATAATAAAAAAGCTAATGATCCATCGCTGATTCTTTTCGAACCAGGGATGAAAGGTTCGTAAAAAAGAAACTGAAGTATAAGCTGACCCAACTACTGATGTAATAGCCGCACACCACAGAACAATTCCAAAAATTTTATACCCTAATGTTCCGCCTGCTATCTGAAATACAGAAGCTGCCGGATTAATTAAATCTAACACTCCCCCTCCTGTTATTACTCCTAAGGCAGCAATAAATAAAAATATACGCATTACCGATGCTAATAAAATTCCTGTTATACTTGCCCGGGTTACTTGCTGTAGATGTGCTGGCCCCTTTATTCCTGCATCCAACAAGCGATGTG
Source organism: Chitinophagaceae bacterium (assembly GCA_031378605.1). Lineage (GTDB taxonomy): Bacteria > Bacteroidota > Bacteroidia > Chitinophagales > Chitinophagaceae > Endoryza. The sequence continues at coordinate 10,830 of JANNEK010000042.1, forward strand.
CGCCGGCAAAACTAATATATCCTCCAACAGTTCCTCCAACTAGTGTAATGATGGCCGTAAGACTAATTTTTTCCGGAAAAAAACTGTGCTTAATGGCGTTGAAAACAGGTGGGTCTGTTTTCAATGCCACATAGAGTGTAAGGCTAATCATTACAATCCCTAAAAATTTGGAAAACTTATCCATAGCCCCTGCTGTTTCTTTTACCCAAAATATTGCTAATGCAATACCGGCACTTATACTTGCCCCGTAAATGGGATAGTCAGGATTTTTATCAATCGGAAATAAAATATTAATGCCAAGGCCCGCCCCGCCAACATTTCCTATATTAAATGCCAATCCACCCAATACAATTAATAATGCTAAAAAATATCCCATGCCAGGTAAAAGGTCATTTGCAATATCCTGTGCTCTTTTTTCCGCAATAGCAATAATACGCCAGGTATTTAGTTGCGTAGCTATATCCAATGCAATGGATATGAGGATTACAAACCCAAAGCTTGTTATTAATTGTTGAGTGAATACCGTGGTTTGAGTAATAAATCCGGGGCCAATGGCAGAAGTGGCCATAAGAAATGCTGCTCCTATTACGGCGGAAGAAGTTTTATTTACAGGCAAGTTGGAACCGTTAGTAAGGATAAATAAAAATTGCGCTGCAAAATAGTGAAATTAAGCATTAAAAAATTTAAGCGCTTTGTTTTCCGTTTTATAATCAGTGACTTCAAAATAAAATAGCGAACCCCGAATATTTTTATCGCAAAATGGATTGCCGTTAGGTCCCTTTAATTCTTTTTTGTATTTACAGCATAGATCATTCCGGTATCCTGCATTACCTGGTTAGGACGGGGAAATACGGTTGTACAGAAATTATTTGCGATCAATATATCATTGAGAAATTGATACCCTTTCATATGCCATTCAATAACAATAACGCTTATATTAGTGAGCATTCCTGCTTTATCCATTTGATCGATGATATCGTATTCTGCTCCTTCGCAATCAAGTTTGAGTAAGAATGCTTCTCCCGTATGTTGTTGAAAAATTTGAGGAATTATTTTTTTAATATCAATAATATCAACGCTTATTGTTTGAGATCGGTCTGTTTCCATTTGATCAATAAAAAAATCAGAGGTACTCATAACGGCACTCTCTCCTTTTATCATTGGTACTTTCAACAATGCATTCATTCCACCCACACCGGCATTGCAGGGAATAATTTTATCTTTTAATAAAGGGTTTTGATTAAAATTTTTCAAAGCACGCTGGTATGTTTCAGGAAAAGGCTCGTAACTATATACTTTAGCAACATTTTTTAACCCGGCAAAAAACAAAGAAGCGATGCCAACATTCATACCAATGTCACAAACAACTATTTTATCGGCGTTCAAATGAATATTATATACTCCCTCCGCAAATAATTCCTGCACTACATAAAAGTTGTCAAATGTATCGCCGTCAATTCGGGTACTGCCACAAAGAATAGAAATTTCTCCTTCCCTGGAACTATCAAGTTTTATTTCATTATGAGAGGCTATCGTCAGAAAAAGATTAAGACTTTCCTTACAATGCATCATCTGTTCAACACTAAAAACCTGCCCCGTTTTGCGAATCAGTAGTTTTCCATTTTTCGCTCCTGCTTCCCGTATACGTTCGAAAGGAAAACCATGTTTAGATAGAAACCAAGCCAGGCGCAAATTTCCAAATTTTAAAAAATAATAAGCCAGGTTCAGTAGTTTATAAATCTTCTGCATATGAATTCCAAATTATTCGCAAGGTAAATTAAAATAAACAAACGATTTTAGATAAGGATGATTGTGATATAGAACAAATTATTTTACAAACGAGGGAGCGGCGATCTGTATTTTTTCGTTTTTCAACGTAGTATTAACCAACCTGACAAACTCCAACGCTTTTCTACCATCGCCGTGCACACAAATTGTATCTGCGCTCAAAAAAATCTTTTTCCCATTTAATGCAGTAACGGACCCTGTTTTTACGATCTGTATTACCTGTTGCATGGCCTTCTCATCGCTTTCAATAAGCGCATGCGCATCAGTGCGTGGAGTTAGTAACCCACTTTCCTGGTAAGTTCGGTCGGCGAATACTTCATTGATAAATTTTATAGGGAAAGATGCTGCTTCCTTTTTCAGTATGCTATCACTCAGCCCATATAAAAAAAGGGATGGGTCAATTTGATAAATAGTTTTGCATATCAAATTGCTTAGTTCAGGATCTTTGGCCGCACGGTTATATAATGCTCCATGCGGTTTAACATGATGTAACGTTGTTCCGAATTCAATACAAATATTCCTCAATCTATCTATTTGTTCAAAAATAATTGAAGGTATGTCATCAACGCGAAGCGATATCCCAATTAAATCTCGTCTCCCAAAATTTTCCGGATCATTATAAGAAGGATGTGCCCCGATAGCAACTCCATTTTTAAGTGCTAATTCTACTGTGGTGCGCATGGTATTGTCATTTCCGGCATGGCCACCACAGGCTATATTTGCCGAACTTATAAATGGCATC
>JANNEK010000086.1:0-1515 GCA_031378605.1 Chitinophagaceae bacterium
CAATTTCAAAAGAGTTAATGGTTTCAGGACTTACCTGGCCCGGAACAATAACTTTTGGTGAGTTTGCCAATACACTGCTGGCAGTATATAAAGGATTGCTGCCAACACCCAGGTAATTTCCAAAAGTGGCATCACTACCCACTAAACGGGTGCTGCCCACCTGCAAATTAATAAACTGCATTTGGTTACTGGGGAAACGATAAGCACTTTGATAGGATAAGCGTAGATTATTATTTTCTTTTAATTTTATTAACGCGGTAACCCTTGGTGTAAAGCGGCCATTAAAATTTTCATTCTTATCATATCTGCCAGAAGCAGTAAGTTTAATTCCATTGGTAATGGCTCTTGATGCCTGTATATATCCACCATATTCAGCAATACTGATTGTGCCGGTAGAATCGGCAAATAAAGTACCCTGTGAATTGAGTACATATTTTTTATAATTAGCCCCAATCAATATATCAGCAAAATCTTTTGTAACAGAAGTAAGGTTATAATTACCTTCAACAGCATAAAGATCTGACTTGTCCAGTAACAGGCCACCATTTTGAGAAATTGGTTTTTTACGAATAGCATCATATGCTGATATAAAAGATGCTGAGCCAGCAGCAGGCCTTCCCACATCTGCAAGTGCCCTTGAAGCCTGGTGTGCATCATAAGTAGTCATTCCATTCATCAGGTTACTCAGGTAAGAGAAGGCATATTGAATGTACCAGTCTGTACCTACCGGAGTTGGATTACCTAAAGCATCTGTGGTAACTGATTTTTTCCAGCTTTCATTAAACAGTCTTGTTGTAGCTGTAGTGTTGTAAGATTCCCCTGCGTTCTCCTGTGTGGTATATGCCCTTAATGACCAGTTTTTATTATTTACTTCTAATTTGTACTGGCCCATTTTAAAATCTTTCAAAGAGTACCTGTCGCTACCGGTGTAAATGGTATTACCGGTTCCCCAGTATGCTGCCAGTATCGCTTCTGTATTAGATGATAACTTATAATGAAGAGAACCTGCCAATTTGAAGTTTACTGTATTCGGGTTAATTAATTCTTTTTCGGTATAGCCTGTACGGGAAACATTTTGAGCTGTAGAAAGTAAATTATTGGCATTTATAAAATTTGCAGCCCCCGGTAAACCTGCTGCGATGCTGCCAAAAAAAGCACGGATATCAACAGTTGTTTCATCCCCGTAAACATTTATTCCATCATAATTTGGATCAGTCTTTCTATCACCGGCAATTGCATTACCTGTTGAACCCAGCCTGCTGTAGTTTCTGTTATCAGCACCCGTCCAGTCTTTTGCCTGAATTAATTCTGCATTTATTTTAAATGCAAATTTTTCAGAAACCTTATTGGCCCATCTTAAATTCCAGTTATGGTAAGGGGTTGCAGAGTTTGAACCTTTACCTACATTCATTATACCCTCTTTTACAAGAAAAGATAATCCCTGGTATTTAAAAGGATTTTTGCTGGTCATTAATAATGTTCCGTTCATACCCCCCGGTCCATATAATGCGGATG
>JANNEK010000098.1:0-7330 GCA_031378605.1 Chitinophagaceae bacterium
GGTTCTGTTCGCTGCTCAGCGCTTGAGAAAATTGCTACTCTTTTAATTACCTTTATTTATCTGAGGATGAAATGTAATTATTACAAAAACAGAATACGAAAAGAATATGACAGAGAATGAAAATACAGAAGATGAATCCCCCTCATCTACAAATCAAATCCGGTTGGTTGTTATTGTGGCAGTGTTAATGATAATTGGAGTATTAGCTTTTAATTATTTCTGGCTAATAAAAGACTCAGAAAAATCTAGTATAGGGGGAATGTTTGGGGTAGCAAATGCATTATTCTCCGGATTAGCATTTGGAGGAATCATTTACACAATCCTGTTACAACGTAACGAATTGGAACTACAACGCAAAGAACTAAGACTGACTCGTAATGAATTTAAAGACCAAAATAATACTCTAAAAAGGCAGCGTTTTGAAAATACTTTTTTTAATATGCTTAATCTACAAAGCCAAATCGTCGAAGCAATGCAAATAGGGACGAAAAAAAGCAGGGAAGTTATAGACCAAGCGTCAGGTCATTTAACACAGTTTTTGATAAATGTTGCTGGAAACAATGCAGAAAAAACAGGTATGACCGATGAAGAATTAGAGGGTTTGCATCAAAGGATTTCTGGAGGCTATCTAAGTTATTATAAACAATTTGAAAACTCCTTTAATCACTATTTCCGACATCTGTACCATATTTATAAGTTCATTTACTTTTCTGATTTAACTAAAGAGGAAAAAGATTTTTATTCTTCGCTTACAAGAGCTCAATTATCTCAAAATGAATTGTATTTAATCGCCTTTAATGGAATTATAGAAGACTACGGTTACCCCAAATTTACCTACTTAATGAAGGAGTATAATATTTTAAAAAATTTCAGCTGGGAAACTATTAGAACATTAAGCCATCAAGAACTAATTAAATACAAATTACGTTCAGTCGAATACCCCTTTTTATTAAAAAACCATAAGAGAGAAAAATAGAATAGATACAAACTTTCTTCCCACCCAAGTCTTCCAACTTTATAGTTTCGTAGCCGATGTCTCACCTCCAGGCCCTTGTTCACAGCATTTCTTTGTTCTGTTATAAATTGAAAATGAATTAGATTTGGAGTTAACATAAGAGCAGTACAACTGCTACGCATAATTATAAAACTTTACATATGTCAGGAGTTCGCTTATATTCCTTCAGAGAGGGTGATCGTTCAGAATATTTAGCAAATTATTTATTATCTGGCCTTGGTTTAGTAACGCCTGTACCTAGACAAGAGGATATAGGTTTCGATTTTTACTGTCAGTTGGCTGATCAAGAAAAGGGAAGCTTAACTTTTGGTTATCCATTTATTGTTCAAGTTAAAAGTGAAAATACTCATAGCATATTTTTTGGCAATACAAAAATTGAAGATTGGAAAAAGGAAGATATTGAATGGCTATTTAGACTTGAAATTCCAATATTTTTTGCCTTCATTGACAAATCTGCAATGAAAATGTTGATTTATAACTGTTCTCCTCTCGCATTTGACTATTACGTTGAAAAAACACCTTCAGTACTAGAATTTAAGCGAAGGATACCTGTCGCTGATACAGAAGCAAATAAACCAATTTTAGAAGGTTTACCCAATTGGACACAACTAGACAAGGGTGATGGCAATAAACATATTATTGATCTAGGAAATCCTCTTATAACCATAACTAATGAGGATATTTTTGATGAAGCAATTCTAAAAAAGAAAAAAAGCATTTTAAGAAATGTAGTTTTACTTAAGCAACAAAACATAATATACAAAAAGCTAAACCTTCCGTATATTAATTGGGTTTTAAAATCTAACACTAATGAAAGCATTATTACTGCATGGGCACATTTTATAAGTGGGGACACAAACATCCTAAACATATTATTTAACAGTTTGTCGCATGGTTTTATTTCATTAGCCATGAATCTTAAGCAACAGAATGAAATTGATCTATTAAATTCTTTAAAACCTTTTCTTAAAAAAATTCCGGTGGATCAAATACCACAGTTAATTAAAACAAATTATCCGGAATTCTTTGAATAGCTTAACATTTCTTCCCTACCGAGTCTTCCAACTTTATAGTGCTATATATAGCTGGGAGAAATTAAAGAACAATAACTAATTTTTTAATTCACTTGAATTATACAAACATAGTTTTTTAACACTTTTACTTGCTCTTGCAATTCCTTTCCCACTAATTTACTTGTTGGAGTAGGTAAAGATGTATTCGGCATCATATTAATAAGGCTTGCTAAGTAGGTCGCCTTTACTGCGTAATTGACATTTTCTATTAAAGTCCCAACTGCCTTACTACTAAGTTTCGCTGATGTAATTCCGATAACATTCCCGTCTTTGTTAAAAAGAGGGCCGCCACTATTACCCGGTTGCAACGGCACAGATATTTGATAATATCTCACATCATCATTTATTCCAGACTTTGCACTTATTATCCCATCATTTACTTTGTAATTTGTTCCCATTATATCATTTAAAGGGTAGCCAATAGTAAAGGCTTTTTCACCTATATCAGCTTTTTCACTTATCCCATAGGGCAAAAAACTTAACCCTTTAAACTTCTCATCGTCTATTTGAATTAAAGCAACGTCATTTTTACTATCGTTTAAAACAATTTTTGCTTTGTAAGTAAAGTTGCCGACATCATTTGAAAGACTTACTACAATCGTCTTGGCATCTGCAACAACATGTGCATTTGTTGCAATCAATCCGGCAGGCGTGACAAAAAACCCACTTCCTGAAGCACCAGTTGATTTTTTGGATATGCCTTTGTCGTCAGTTGCGGGATACATTTTAATAAACTTGTCCTGAAATTTTCCTTGCTCGTCTTTAAATTCAAGTGTTAAAAAACTTTCATTGTCCATTACTCCAAAAGTTTCAAAAGGAAGTTTGTCGCCCATATACCACTTTACAGCATAAAAGCCGTTCATTGAACTTGGTTCAAAATATGCTTTAATTTCTCCAGGATTCCATGATTTTTTTTCTGATTCTAGTACAATAGCAATATACTGGTTATCTCTTTTTTTTATTGCGATTTTATAATACCCCATAAATTGACTTTGATATGATTTATAAATTCCTTCAATGGGATTCAATTTATTTTTATCAAAATATGATTTTACTGATGATTCTGTCTCAGTTGTTGTTTCAACTTTTGGAAATATTAATTCAGGTGTAAGTTGTGCGTTGAATTGATATTTTAAGTCATCGAGCTCTTTATATAATTTCTTAAGTGCTTTATTAAAATCATCTTGCATTGTAGAGCCAATTCCACTACTTGTGTTCGAATAAACTAATTCTTGTTTGCAATTTTTTAGAGTTATTGTCACCTTATTATGTCCAATACGAGTTACATTACTATGATTAATTTCACACCAAATAATTATGCAAGGGTCATAATTAGTCTCACTATTTGATGTGACTTTTTCATTAAGGATTCCAAAACCTTTGTTTGAGAAATAATTACTTAGCGAAGATGAAATACCCCATATATCAAGACTTCCATTATTATATGTTAAAGTGGGAACATAAATATATTTATACCCATTTAAAACATCTTTTTTTTGCGCAAAGCCTGGTTGTGCAATTAATAAAAGAAAACTAATCAAGTAAATAGTTTTTTTCATTTTTTTCATTTTAATACACAAAAGAAAAATCGTATTGCATCTCAATGAAGATACAATGAAAAAACAAGAAAGAAACTCTTCCCTACCGAGTCTTCCATCTTTATAGTTTCGTAGCCGATGTCTCACAGCCCGGCTTTGTGTGCAGAGTGGATTCGGCGTTAATTTGTAATACAACTCCGTAGTACGGTGAGTGCCACAAAACCAGCACACAAAACCATCTGATACTCGCCTGGGAAACGAGGATCATGTATCAGTTATCTCCTCAATAATTTTCAGCTTACCTGTAAACAAAATTTCATCCTCAAAACTGCCTGCGTCAATTCCTTTCCAATACTTATGTGCCAGCGAGTTTATTTCATTTAGCGGTATCGTGCCCGTGATAAGCCATTTGTTTGCTGCCCTATGAACAATTCCTTCCGTTTCTACCCTGAATATTCTCTTATTATTGCCATGAACTAAGTTCTTCCAGAATTGAAGGGCTCGTTTATCGTCCGGGCTTAACCAGATACAGTTATGCCTGCTGGGTAATCCGGGATAGCATTCTTTTCTGATAGACTCGAATATTAATTCACGGATGATCCTCATTGATTCTCCTAAACAATCTGTCGCCTCCTTAAGTGTTGCTACAGGATTAAAATGATAACCTTTCATTTGAACAGGAACTGGTTCGTTTCTTAGATACGCATGGAGTGCGGTTTTAACGATTTTGTCAGCAGCATGCTTTTCTCCATTCAGCTTGATATTAGCTCCTTTTTCCAAAAAGGAACGCCACATATTATTGCACTCGTGACCGAAATGAAATTCATCTCCTGCTTTCCAGGAGCAATCAGGTTGATTATTTATATGAAAATAGCTGCTCACAATATTTTTTAGACCTAGTTGGTGTTCTGTTGTTAATTTCTAAGAAATTCTTTTCGTATTCTTCTAGGAAAGAAACAGTTTCCAGCATTAATTAGTCTCTAATAAATGGAAGAAAAGGGTTAGAGTAACTTTCTATTCCTTGTTTTGGATACTTATTGTATTCAAAAAACATTGTTTCAATATTCTCATGACAGTCATGGAGAATATATAGACTCGATTGGAAGTTAGAGATTGTTTTCATTTCAGTTTTGTACAAATTCCTTTACAGTTATTTTATTCGTGAATTCAGATAATCCACCTTGTAACGAATTTAGATTGATTTGAAACTTTCTATTAATTGTTTTATTTCCTATGTCAACGTATTTAGCATGAAGATAGAACATAGGAAAAGTAGGAAGTTGATTAGCATCTTGTTGCATTTGTTCCATCCAGTAATATTGAAATATGGTATAAAGCTCTAATACATGTCTTGGAAGGAGATATAAAAAGGGTTGATTTGATATTTCTACATTCAAAAGATGAGTGATGTATTCTTCTTCAATAACATCTGGAATTTGAAGCATTTTTGAATGCCAGTGAGGAGGGTAAGTAAAGAATAGTAAATCAGGGTGTGGTGGAAAAGGTGTTCGTGCAATTGATACTCTGTCGTGGGGTTCTGGAAATACATTGGCCATTGCGGTTAGTGAGGCTATAATAACATTTGTGTCAATTTCGTATTTTAAAGCTACGTTCTTGGCGGGTCCTAAACCAATGTTGTAAATGTCAATTCCAAAGAGGTTAGGTGATTGATTGCTGACCAGTCCGGCATTCTTTGTTTTCGAAAAGCCTGAAGTTTTTCTGTATTGAAATTTGTCACTTAAATATGTGTAGAAAACTGTTTGTTCAGCTACAATTTGAGGTTGATAGCTAGCACTAATACTTGCAGCTGTTTTTTCATTCTCATTTTTCGCCAGATACAAGGCAATTATAACTGTAACTATTAATGTTAAAAGAGAAATCAGGGGATTAAGAAGGCCTCCAACAAAATCTCCAAATGTTCCCCAATCTCCGGAATCCCCCGAAATAGGACGGCATAAGAAGTTTATCATGTACGAAACTGGTATCGCTACAATGATGAAACCTGCGAGCCATAAGTATCGCTTTTGGCGTTTAGTAAGGTCCAGTGGTGGGAGTTTCATGGTGAGGTCTAACTTTATATTGTAAAATTAATATATTTTCTTTCGTGCCGTGTGTCTGCTCCTTTTCGTAGCCAGTAGTGGGTCAGTTTGAAATATATGTCAATTTAGCCTAAAATAAATAATACTACTTTTAGGGATTAACAACTCTCATATGACTGAAATTTATTGCGAGGAATATATTAATAAAGACCAGAGAAAATTTCGGATAAAACTATTCAATAACGAAAACAGACTTATAGCCGTTGCGGTCAACTATGTAAGCATTGTAAATGATAAGGAGTATGAGGATAATTATCACCAAGCTGAATATCTTATCCCTGTTAATATTCCAGAATTAGTTGAAACATTAAAAAAATTAGCGGATTCAATTATTATTCTTGTGAATTAGGTTACTTCTTCGCTGCCGAGTTTTCCAACTTTATAGTTTCGTAGCCGATGTCTCACCGGCCGGCCCTGTGTGTAGAGTGGACTCGGCATTAATTTGTAATACAACTCCGTAGTACGACGAGTGCCACAAAACCAACACACAAAGCCATCTGACACTTTCCTGGGAAGTAACACCCGCCACGGTATAAACAATGGGTTCTTCTTAATTACTCCGTATCTCTCAAATGAGGTGCGGAGTTTTTTTTTATATTCGCTATATGAAAAAGACATTCCTCTTCGCATTAAAAGTATTTCTAGTTTGCTGTACTACTCCAAAAAAAAATTAAACTCAAGCAATCATGAAAATTATTATCTCAATAATGTTTGTATTCATTACAACAGTAGCCCCCTGTCAAATAGACAAGAAGCAAAATGAAAATATTGCAACTCAAAACACTAATGCCGTTACGTATCGGCTTTTTCCAACTCAAAACGTGTGGACTTTTATAAAATTAAACACCAGAAACGGACAAATGTGGCAAGTTCAATATAACATGGAAAGCGAAAAGCGGTTTGCAACTGATTTGAGTTTGAAAACCTTAGTTGACAAGGATAAGGAGGCAAACGATAGATTCACACTGTACCCTACAACAAACACATATACATTTATGCTACTTGACCAAACTGATGGTAGAGTTTGGCAAATTCAATGGTCAATGGAAGAAGGTAAAAGAGGGATTGTTCAACAAATTGAATGAAATAAATTATTAGCGTATAGTTAAAAAAGCACAGCCTTCGATAATTATCGGAGGCTGTTTTTGTATTTGCCCATCTGTGTTACTACAGTACAAGAGTGCGACGCAACAGACGATGCTAGTAGCACCACAGCTGGCAACATCATTGTATTTTTCTTTCCCCGCCACATAAATAATGGGCTTTTCTTTACAAGAAAGGCTGTCCGCTTACAAAGAATGCCCCTTTTCTTTGGAGGAAATGGTCTTCGCCTGGGAAGAATGCCTCTTTTCTTTGGAGGAAATGGTGTTCGCTTACAAAGAATGCCTCCTTTCTTTGAAGGAAATGGTGTTCGCTTAGGAAGAATACCTCTTTTCTTTGAAGGAAATGGTGTTCGCTTATGGAGAAAAGAAGAAAGTATTTACAGGTAAACTCTTATGCTGCGGACGACCGCAAAAAAAAATTTAAAAAATTTTGCGATTTCTTTGGAAGAAATGATTTCTCTATAAGTTTCAATGGCTTAGGTTTTTGATGTCTTCCATTTTT
>JANNEK010000166.1:0-43181 GCA_031378605.1 Chitinophagaceae bacterium
ATCTTATCGATGAATCGTGCAGCAGAAGATGCTTCTAAATCAGCAGCTCCGATATTTATAAATGCTATCAAACAGATGAGTTTTCAAGACGCATTTAGTATTTTAAAAGGCAATGATACGGCTGCAACCAGTTATTTAAAGGGGAAAACAACCTCTGCATTAACTACGGCCTTTAAGCCGGTAATTGATGAGGCATTGAAAAAAACAGATGCTACCAAATATTGGAAAGATGTGTTTGAAAATTATAATAAGCTTCCCACCACTTTTAAAAAAATTAATACAGATTTGTCGGGATATGTAACCGAAAAAGCGCTTGGAGGATTATTTTACCAAGTTGCATTAGAAGAACAAAAAATACGGAAAGACCCCGCGGCACGAGTAACCGATATATTGAAAAAAGTATTTGCAAATTAAACTCAATAAAAAAAGCCAGGTTATTTGCCGCCATTTAAAAGGCGGCATTTTTTTGGGGTAAGTAAAATATTACCTTTGGCATCTCTTTTTGCAATACAAATGTAAGGTGCAAGCTGTTTGACCGTTTACTAATGGGCGACAGACTAACAATCAACATCACATTTTCAAAATATTTTAATTCCCTAAAGCTTCTTTTGCCGACACCTATTTTAGCGCATATGTAGGTTCGCAAAACCTTGATACAAATCTAATCTGCAAAAGAGCTAAAATCTTGCAGACGCTGTAATGAAAATCAATAGAATAATAAGTAATAAATTGACTGATTACTTTCTTTTTTTCTTCTTTGGAGTAATATTACTTCCTTGCCGACCAGCAGAAATGTTAGGAGTTAATTTGAAATGTACATTTTTTACATAATCAATTTCATGCAAAGAAGGAATCCTAAAAGACATACAAGTTGAGCCTTTATAGTTAGTAATTGATAAATCGCCAAGAGTAATAATATCCATACCAATAAGTACTTCACATCCGCCACTTAATGCCATTGCTCCTGTAACAGTAACATCTTTAACCATTAGACCGGTTGGCAGCACTACATCAACAATATAAGTACTCTGTATGGCAATGCCGTTTGCTGTGTTCACGTTGGACATACCAGTAGGGATCAAACCTAATGCTTTAACAACATTTTCAGTTATTACGGTTGCGCTTGCTCCGGTGTCCCAATGGCTTTAACATGAAAAGCATTTTTTGTATTTGGTACAACTACATCTACTAATGTAACGAGTTGATTACTTATACCAGCGTTTGATTTAACTGTAAAAGCTGTTGGTTGCATATCTTTTTAAAAAATTCTATAATGCAACTTTATTAAAAATTACCTGTGAATGGAAAGTCTGTGTATGACTTAAAGAACCAGGCAGACAATGTTGGATTAGGAATGTACCCAATTCATATTTTGAAGTGGCCTCATCATAGGCTTCTTGTTTGGTATCATAAACGGCTACAACTTCTTGTTCTTTAATAACTAAAAACTTAGCAAGATGCTTCTTAACAAGCTCTTCTTGATTGTCTAAATAATATTGAAATTCTTTCTTTAACATAATCCGACTGTAAAGATACCAAATGAATTGATAAATATAGCCCCAATTTATTATTAACTATTTAGTTTTATTGCTTTACTCTGGCAATCTACTATGCCTCCATAATCATTTGATTTTCAAAAACAAATTTTTAATTTTTAAGTTGTTAACAGATTCACGCAGCTTCATTAAGTCCACAATGATTAGCAATTGGTCGTAAAAACTTTGTGAACGTTGTTTCCATACAGGAAATAGTTGTTTATTGAAACCGACACAATATCATTCTTCAATATCTTTTATTGATTAACGTATTTTTGATAAAATGATTTCGGAAAAACATATTATGTTCAGGAACCGGCTCACCAAAGTGTACCGGCATTTGCATAAACAGGCAAAACACCAAACCGTCAGTTGTTATCGTTTGTATGACCGTGATTTACCAGAATTTCCGTTAACCATTGAGTTGTATGAAAATAATATTTATGTGGCTGAATACCGCAGTAAGCATTCATTAACGGATGAAGAATACGAGCAATGGTTTCAGCAATGCATACCTGTAATCAGTGAAGTATTTGAACAACCAACTGGCAATATTTTTATAAAAGAGCGCAAGAGAAAATCGGGAAGATTTGATCAATATAAACGCGTGGCAGCCGAAGAAGAATTTTTTATTGTGAAAGAAGGAGGGCTCCTTTTTAAAGTAAATCTTTCCGATTATCTGGATACAGGTTTATTTCTGGATCATCGAATAACCCGGCAAATGGTAAAGGAACAAGCGGCGGGCAAAAGAATATTAAATCTTTTTTGTTATACGGGATCCTTTTCTGTGTATGCAGCCGCAGGTGGTGCAGAAGAAGTAGTATCGGTTGATTTATCAAATACCTATTTGCAATGGGCATATGAAAACTTCAGGCTTAATAATTTTATTGACTCTCAAAAATGTAAATTTATTAAAGCAGATGTACTTCAATACCTCAATACGATACCAGCAAATTATTTTGACCTCGTGATCATGGATCCACCTACCTTCAGTAATAGTAAAATGATGAAGGATTTCCTGGATATTCAGCGCGATCATGTACAACTTCTCAATAAACTGGTACTTGCTACCAAGCCAAATGGCAAAATTTACTTTAGTACGAATTCCCGTCGCTTTGAATTAAACGCCGACAAAATTAATGCGCGTACGATAAAAGATATTACCAAAGCAACTACTCCTTTCGATTTTGTAGGAAAGTTGCAAAGATGGTGTTACCTGATTGAAGTTTAATAGAGCAAAGAGAATACAGAAAGGAGAAAAGAGAATGTAGCAAAGAGAATATAGCAAAGAGAATACAGATTATAGAAAAGAGAATACAGAATAAAGAGAAGAGATAATAGTTTGTGATTATAGGCTGCCGATAAAAAAAGCGAAGAGCATTTCCCTTCGCTTCTAAAAATCTATTATTAGTTTCAGCTTATATTTTATCTGGTTTGATTATCCAATGGTATATCTCTTTTCAGCATTTCATTTCTATTCGCCATTTCCCATGCCGTATAAAAAACAAGTTTGGCTCTTATTGCCATTTGTTGGTAATCAATTTTATCGGGTGTATCTGTCGGGCGATGATAATCGGCATGTGTTCCATTAAAATAAAAAATAATCGGAACGCCTTTACGGGCAAAGTTATAATGGTCGCTACGGAAATAAATACGCTCTGTATCCTTGGGATCATTGTATTTATAATCCAGTTCCAATTTTGTATATTTTTTATTCATCGCTTCACTGATTGGTTTTAATTCCGAACTTAATTTATCATCACCTACCACATATACATAATTAGTAGAGTCTCCCACCTTGCGCTTAGGGTCTATACGGCCTATCATATCAATATTAAGGTCTGCGGTTGTTTTATCTAAAGGATAAATCGGATGATCACCATAATAGGCAGAACCCCATAGCCCTTTTTCCTCTCCACTAACGGTCATGAATATTATACTTCGGCGTGGCCCCTTGCCGGCAGCCTTTGCTTTTACAAAAGCTTCGGCTAATTCCAATACACTTACTGTACCCGACCCATCATCATCAGCACCATAATAAATAACATTGTTATCGCGCATTCCTAAATGATCGTAGTGTGCAGTTACAACAAGGTATTCATCTTTAAGGTCGGTACCTTCTAAAAACCCAATCACATTGCTGCTTTCCATTTTCATCGTTTGCTTACTAAATTCAAGAAGCATATTGGCGCTATAGGTTTTGGCTACGGGGCTTCCATTTTTCATTGCTTCCAGGGCAGCACTTATATCATTACCCATTATACTTTCTGCTACTGCATCCGAAATTGAAAATGTATTTGGATAAATAGTTCTTTTAAATCCATTCGTATATTGATTTCCTTTTAAACCGCCGGCTTTTCGGGGAAAATTAGTTTGAACTAATAAAATGGCAGCAGCTCCGTTTTTTGCCGCCGCTTCCTGGATCGCAAAAGGATTAAATCGTTGCGTACGATTCGTAGTTGATGGTTGTGTTGAAGGTGGTGAGCCAGCAAGGATCAACACTATTTTTCCTTTTGTGTTGATTCCCGCATAGTCATCACGGGTAGAATCACTAATTCCATATCCAACAAAAACTACTTCGCTGCCAAGCATAGTAGCACTATAAGCGCTTCCAAGATTTACCACGAAATCTTTATTGAGTTCAAATTTTTTGCCGTTTACTTCCAGTGATGCATTCAGCAATGTATCCTGGAACACCGGGTAGAACTGTTGGTAACTGCCGTTATTCCCTGGGGCCAGACCAAGAGTTTTAAAATGATTTTCAATGTACGCAGCAGCCTTGCGTTGACCTGCCGTGGCGGTTTCTCTGCCTTCCATTTCAGCACCGGCAACTATATACAAATGCTTCTTTAGATCATCGGCCGTAACAGTGTTTGCAAAAGGAACTGGATTTTCTGCCTTTGGTTTTTTTTGCTTTTGTGCCTGTATTGCCAGGCAGGATAGTAAAAGAAGAAATGCAATTAATTTTCTCATAGCGTTATTTTGAGTGAAGTTAAAAAAATGAATGCTTGATTTAATAATCTTACTAAATTCATGATGAGTGGTTAACTATTCATAGGTTATAATAATTCTGAGATTCGGATTAATCCTTTTCAACAGATTATCCGGCCATCTCACTTAATTCCAGCCATCTTAATTCTTTCGCATCTAATAGCGAACTGATTTCTATAATACGTTGCGAAAGTTTTTGTAACTCATCATAGGGCATTTGCCCGCTATTCAGTTTTTCGGTGATTGTTTCTTTTTCTTTCGTGAGGCTCATTAACTCTTTCTCCAGCAACTCAAATTCTCTTTTTTCTTTAAATGAAAACCTTTTTTTTTGTTCGGTGGTTTTGGTAACGAGTGATTCTTCCAAACTTGTTTCTTTTGTAGCTTGCTTCGAACCAACTTCCACTATTGCCTGATCTTCTTTCCAAATTCTGTATTGTGAATAATTTCCCGGAAAATCTCTGATAACTCCGTCCCCTTCAAATACAAGTAAATGATCTACCAACCGATCCATAAAATATCGATCATGCGAAACGATAACCAAACAACCCGGAAATTCGCTTAAGAAATTTTCAAGAACGCCAAGGGTAGGGAGGTCAAGATCATTGGTGGGTTCATCTAATATTAAAAAATTTGGATTGCGAAACAGGATAGACAATAAATGGAGCCTTCTTTTTTCGCCTCCACTTAACCTGCTGATATAGGTATATTGTTTATCGGGATCAAAAAGAAATAATTGAAGGAACTGTGCCGCTGTCATAGAACCGCCGCTGGCCAACGGAAAACTTTCGGCTATATTCTTCACAAACTCAATTACCCGAACATCCTCTTTCCATTTTAAACCCTGTTGTGAATAGTTTCCAAATATAACAGTATCGCCTACGTTAATTTTACCACTGTCTGCTGTTTCAATTTCCTGCAGCATATTAATAAAGGTAGATTTCCCAACCCCATTTTTTCCGACAATGCCAACCCTTTCACCTTTTTTAAAAGTATAGTCAAATCCTTTTAAAATGGGAAAGGCGCCATAACTCTTATAAACTTTTTTCAACTCCAGAATCTTTCCTCCCAGTCGGTTCATTTTCATTTCCAGTTGCAAGGAATTATCTTCTATAACCTGTTTGGCTTTCTTTTCTATTTCATAAAAATTATCCTGGCGGCTTTTACTTTTGGTAGTTCGCGCTTTCGGTTGCTTTCGCATCCATTCCAATTCTTTTCTAAACGTATTTTTAGCTTTATCGATACTCGCTAATTCACTTTCAATCCTTGCCGCTTTCTTTTCTAAATAGTTTTCATAATTGCCTTTGTAAACATATAGGTTACTCCGGTCAAGTTCCCATATCTCCTGGCAGGTAATATCCAAAAAATACCGATCGTGGGTAACTAAAAGTAAAGTGATTCTTTCATGATTCAAATAATGCTCCAGCCATTCAACCATCGAAACATCAAGGTGGTTGGTTGGTTCATCCATTATTAATAAAACATGCTTGTGCTCAAAGCCAATATCAATCAGCGTTTTTGCAAGAGCAATTCGTTTGCGTTGACCGCCAGAGAGTGTACTAACGGTTTGGTGCAGGTGCGTAATATTTAGCTTGCCCAGAATCTGTTTTACCTTGGCCTCAAAATCCCATGCACCCAATTCATCCATTTTAATAATGGCCTTTTGAATAGATTCATTGTTATCATCGTCACAGGCCTCTTCATATTGCCGGATGGCATTAATGAATGGATTGTTATGAAAAAAGATATTATCCAGAATGGAGCTTTTTTCTTTAAAAACAGGTTCCTGGTCAAACAGCGCTACGGTTACTTCTTTGCTTACCCAAACCTTGCCCTCGTCGGGACTCTCTTTTCCAGAAAGAATTTTCATTAAAGTAGATTTCCCAAAACCGTTTCGGGCTACCAGGGCTATTTTATCGCCTTCTTCAATATTAAATGAGATATCCGAAAAAAGAGGTTGTATACCATAGGACTTAGACAGTCCTTCTACCGAAACATAATGCATGCAGCAAAGATATTCCTTTCAACCCATGTTATCGATTCAACTATTACGAAGGAAACTGATTTTTTTTTGTAGATGTAAATAATCGATGTACCTTTTTTAAAATTTTATATATGGCATCTTTCCAGCTTTTGGTAAATAATAAAAGTTACACAGTAGAAGCAGAGCCAGATATGCCTTTATTATGGGTATTGCGCGATCTACTTGATCTTACAGGTACAAAATTTGGATGTGGTGTTAATACCTGTGGTGCCTGCACGGTATTGGTTAATAATCGTTCTGTACGATCTTGCCAAATAACGGTTAAGTCATGCGTCGGTCAACCAATAACTACCATTGAAGGATTATCGGAAGATGGATCGCACCCAATTCAAAAAGCCTGGGAACAGGTAGCGGTTCCTCAATGCGGATATTGTCAGAGCGGACAGATGATGACACTTGCGGGCCTTTTAAATCAGATTAAAAAACCAAGTGAAGATCAAATTAAAGCAGTGATGAGCCAAACGCTGTGCAGGTGCGGAACCTATCATAGAATTAAACAGGCTATCAACCTTGCAATAGAAGAAGTAAATAAATAATTTTTATATTTTGTCATTATGAATAAGATTTCAATTGATCGAAGAAAATTTATAAAAATGAGCTCGGTTTCTGGCGGCGGGCTGATGCTGGGATTCTTATTACCGGGTGCGAACTCGTTAGCAAGTACACCAGACTGTGAGTTTTTTCAACCCAATGCATTTTTAAGATTGGATAAAAAAGGAAACATTATTATATATGTAGCAAGGCAGGAGATGGGGCAGGGAGTCAATACCTCTTTACCGATGATTGTTGCCGATGAAATGGATGCTGACTGGAAAAAAGTAAAAACAGAAATTGCACCCTATGGTTCATTGCCCGCTGGAGCGCACGATACAGGTGGTAGCCAAAGCGTACTTATCGATTATAATGAATTACGCAAAGCCGGTGCTATTGCTAAAACAATGCTTATTGCGGCGGCAGCCAGGCAATGGAATATATCGGCTGATAAATGTGCTGCAGATAATGGAGTAGTGGTTAATACTGTTAACATGCTTCGTATTACTTATGAAGAATTAGTTTGTGAGGCGGCCACTCAACCAATTCCCAAAGAAGTTATACTTAAAAACCCCAAAGATTTTAAGCTTATCGGAAAGGAACAAAAAAAATCGAACCTGAAAGATATTATTACCGGAAAAGCAAAATATGGAATTGATTTAAAAGTGCCCGGAATGGTTTATGCATCGATTGAACGTTGCCCGGTATTGGGTGGAAGTTTAATAAGTGTGGATGATGAAGCAGCTAAACGAATACCTGGCTTTATTAAAACAGTTTCGTATAAGGGTACCGGAAAGCCAATGCATGTAAGGCCTGGTGTTGCAGTATTGGCAACCTCTACCTGGGCAGCAATGCAGGCAAGGAAATTGTTAAAAATAAAATGGGATGAAGGAACGAAGAATAAGGAAAACTCCGTAGCCTTGTTTACAAAAATGGCAATTCAATCAAAAAAGAAACCTGCTCTCGAAAAATACAATAAAGGGGATATTACAAAATTAAAATTGAGCCCTTCTAATTCCTTTACTGCAGAGTATGCCCAGCCATTTTTGGCACATGCTACTATGGAACCTATAAACTTTATTGCTTCTGTGACTGGTGACCAATGCGAATTGTGGGGAGGATTACAATTACCTGATTGGACGGTTAACCAATTGGTAGCGGATTGTGGATTTAAGAAAGAAAATATTAAAGTGAATCTTGCATTAATCGGTGGTGGTTTTGGCAGAAGGCTTCATTTTGAATTTGCTATTGAGGCAGTAAAAATTGCTCAACAAATTAATAAGCCTGTAAAAGTAATTTGGGATCGTACAGAGGATATACGTTTTGAAGGTTATCGTCCGGCGAATTATCATCGGATGCAGGCAAGCTGGGATACAAAAGGTAACCTGCAAAGTTGGTATCATCATTTAGTATGTACATCAATCGGAGTAATGATTGATCCTGATACAAAAGATGCTTCTGAAAATCTCGGTGGGGCCACTAATGATTTTTATTACGAGGTACCCAATGTACAAACCGGGTTTACAAATGTAGATTTTAATATTAACAGGGGTTGGTTACGATCAGTGGAAATTTGCATGAATTGTTTCCCTATCGAGTCATTTGTAGATGAAGTGGCGCGAAAATTAAAGAAAGACCCATTAGCATTTCGGTTAGCCCTGTTAGATGGTAGACCAATGTTTACAACCGGCGATGGACCTGGGGCAATGAAGCAATATCCACAGCGAATAGCCGATGTATTAAAATTAGCGGCTGAAAAGATTGGATACACCCAACCCCGTAAGAAAAATCATTTTATTGGAGTTGCTACCCACTCATTTATTTTTGCAAAATCCTATGCGGCCCATGCAATAGAAATTGAAGTGCTGGCGCCGAAAAAATTTCGAATCGTTCGGGTGGTAGCTGCTATTGATTGTGGTATTGTGATAAACCCAGATGGATTAAGGAATCAAATGGAAGGTGGGCTTGCTTTTGCGCTGCAACAAACCCTTAAAGGAGAAATAACCATTGAAAACAGTCGGGTGGTGCAGGATGGGTTTAGAACCTATGAGCTACTCCGTTATAATGAAATGCCCCCGGTAGAAATTTATACGATAAAAAATGATGAAGAGCCCGGTGGAGTAGGAGAGGTTGGACTGCCAACTGTTGCCCCGGCATTGTGCAATGCATTAGCGGCTGCAGGTTACCGTATAAGAAAGCTTCCTCTAAAGAACGAAGGGTTTGAATGGGTTTAGAACGTCAGATTATAATTTATTTATTTTTTCAATTAACTCCGTTGTTGATTGTCCCGGAATGATTGAATTAATAATCACGCTTCCTCCATTGGCTATTACTTCTTTGGCACCTGCAATCTGATCAATGGTATAGTCACCTCCTTTTACCAACACGTCGGGTAATAATTTACTTATTATTTCAAGTGGAGTATCTTCCTCAAATAACACAACCGCATCAACTATTACCAGCGAGGCTAATAATAAAGCCCTTGATTGTTCATCATTAACTGGTCGGTTATCGCCTTTTAATCTTTTGGTGGAGGCGTCAGAATTTAATCCTACTATTAAATAATCGGCTTGCTTTGCAGCTTCGGATAAAGAAAAGATGTGACCAACGTGAAGAATATCAAAACACCCATTGGTAAATGCTATCTTTTTTTTAAGCAATCTCCATTGCGCCATCTTTCTGGAGGCCTCTTCAATGGTTAGTATTTTTCCATTAATGTACTCAGGATTATGCATTGGCCTTTTTTTGTTTATTAAGCAGTGGCAGTAAAAGCAAAGCTACAAAACCACTTAGCAGCATTTGAAAAAATTGCGCACCCCACATTAATGAACCAAATGCAAACCCAATAGCACCTCTTAAGCCATAAAGCTCCATGGTTGTTTGAACAAACACCGGGTAAAATCCTAATCCGCCAGGGCTGGGCATTATCATAGCCAAACTACCGGAGGTTAATACAGAAAGGGCAGGCTTCCATGCATAGGCAGATGTTTCTTCAAGTGCAAGAAACCCCAGCCGAACACTTAGTAAGTACATGGCCCATATAAAAACCGTATGAAGAATAAAAAGCCCTTTGTGTTTTACATATTTGATACTGGCCACGCCTTGCCATACTCCGCGAATGACAGATTTTATTTTCTGTATAAAAGATAAATGAGCAAGTTTTTGGAAAAGCAGGGAAAGAATAACTATTAAAGCGGTTATTGATATTAGGTAGATTAATATTTTTTGGGTAGAAATTCCACCTGTTTTAGAACCAAATACATCCTTTACTGTACTGGAAAGATATTCGCCAATTAAATCAGTTTGAGTTAGGAAAGCTGCTGCCATTACTATTAAAAGGCAAATAACATCACAGGCTCGTTCTGCCACAATTGTGCCTACCAGTTTTTCAGCAGGTATTTTTTCATAACGGGCAAGCAGCGTACATTTTAATATTTCACCCAACCTGGGAATAGCTAAATTGGCCATATATCCTATCAGTACAGCCAAAAAAGTATTAATAGTTTTGGGCTTGTATCCTAAAGGCTCTATCAAAATTTTCCATCGAAGTGATCTGCTGTAGTGGCTCGCCAGTAATGCAATAACGATTGGAATAACAACAATATAGCGGGCATGCAGAAAAGAATTTTTCATATCTGCCCAACCTTTATCATCCACTTTGTGCAGTGACCACCACAGTAAAAAAATCCCAAGTGCCAGGAAAAAAATGTATTGAACTGCACTTAAAATCTTTTTATTCATCCAGAAATTTTACAAATGAAAATAGCATCTATTTCTTGCCAAATGATTAAAGTCTGTTTCCTTCCCTTGGAAATACAATCCAGGGCTTAAACGTTTTTGCTTTTTCGAAATTTAACGTCGCATAGGAGATGATGATTACGATATCACCTACTGCTCCCTGCCTTGCGGCCGGCCCGTTTAAACAACAAACACCAGAACCTCTTTTTCCTTTTATAAGGTAGGTTTCAATTCGTGTTCCGTTATTTACGTTTACAATTTGTATTTTCTCATATTCTATTACATTGGCCGCTTCCATCAAATCTTCATCAAGTGTAAGGCTTCCAACGTAGTTCAAATTTGCTTCAGTAATTACTGCCCTGTGAATTTTGGATTTTAGTACTTCAATTTCCATACAAAATTGCTAATAATATTTTTAGAAATAAAAACTCATGCAAACTAAAAAAGTTTATCGACATTCTGATGTTAAGAAGCGATAACCATATTATCTATTAGTCGTACATCTTCCTGGAAAGCGGCAATTAATGCAACTATTTTTTGATTATCATTCCATCGATCAATTAATTCCAATGTGTCTGCATCGGCTATTTCAATATAATCTATCTTAAAATCATAACTGGATAATAATTTAATCGCTTCTTTTTTTACTGAATCTAAAGCCCCCTTTGTAATAGTTTCTTTTATAAAAACAAGTGTTCTAAAGATGCCAATGGCCTTTTCCCGGGCAATAATGCCTAATCGTTTATTTCTACTGCTCATTGCCAATCCATCTTCTTCGCGAATGGTGGCGCAGGTAACTAATTTAGTTGAACTACTTATTAACTCAATTAGTTTTTTTACGACCATGCATTGCTGATAATCTTTTTGACCCATATATAAACGGGTAGGTTGAATACTCTTTAAGAGCCTGCTCATAACCTGGCAAACTCCCTGAAAATGGTCGGGTCGGTAGAATCCTTCCAATACTGTTTCAAGGTATCCAAGTTCATAGTTTTCCAAACCAGCAGTTCCTTCGGGATATAATGTTTCAACCGATGGTATTAAAAGAATATCAGTACCGGCTTTTTCCAAAAGATAAATATCCTGTTCAATAGTAACCGGGTATTTTTGAAAGTCAGATGAATTATTAAATTGAGTGGGGTTCACAAAAATGCTGGCGATTACCAGCCCACAATTCTTTTTTGCCTGTTTTATTAAGTCAATATGCCCCTGGTGAAGTGCACCCATTGTTGGAACAAACCCTGTAATCAGCTCCCGTTTTTGGGGTTGTGCCAAATAGTTTTTTATTGAAAGGAGATCTTTTAGTATTATCATATATTATCATATTTATAGTTCTAAACCTTCTGCCAATGCCTTTTCCGGTAAAAAACCCTTAACTTTGCCCGCCTTATATAGGGCACATCATAGTGCAAGATAGTCGCGGTAAGATCATAGGTTTTAAACAATGTGAATCATAATGCTGACAAAGAAAAGAATTTTATTCATTGCTAACGAGATGTCTCCTTATTTAGAGCTAACAGAATTTTCGGAGATTGTAAACAGGTTGGCAATTAAATCGAATGAAAGTGGGCTGGAAGTACGGTGTATTATGCCCCGTTTTGGAGTTATTAATGAAAGGAGACATCGGCTCCATGAGGTAGTTCGATTATCTGGTATTAATGTTTCAGTGGATAATGATGATTTTCCGCTCCAAATTAAAGTAGCGTCTTTGCCAAATGCCCGGTTACAAGTTTATTTCTTAGATAACGAGGACCTCTTCAAGCGAAAATTTATTTTTCATGATGAACAGGAGAAGTGGTACGATGATAACGCACTTAGAACTGTTTTCTTTTGTAAAGGCGCATTGGAAACAGTAAAAAAATTCGGTTGGCCTCCAGATATTATTCATTGCAGTGGCTGGATGACAGGACTTATTCCATTGTTCCTAAAGTCTGCGTATAAAAAAGAACCTGTATTTGCCCATAGTAAGATTATCTATACAATTGGAAGTAGCAGTTTTAAAGAAAAAATAGGAGCCAACTTATTGAAGCTGGCACAGATTAGTCCTTTAATAAAAGAGAAAGATCTAGAGCCTTTTAAAGATGGAAACAATATTGGTATGTTGAGGGGAGGAGCTACCTATGCGGATGCAATTAGTTTTGGTGCAGAAAAAATTGATAAAAAATTAGTAGATGAATTCGGAAAAGTAAAAGGGAAAAAAATTCTTACCTATAATGCCGAAAGTGATTTAACAGACTATTTACAATTGTATGCCGACCTTGCCAAGTAGGTAACAGATCTAGTAACTCATTATAATTTATTGATTCGTGAAGCGTATTTTATTCGGATTTTTTATTGCATTATTTGCTGTACTCTTGGTTTCTTCCTGCAAAAAAATTGATACCACTGATATTGGTGGTGATTTAATTCCCGCTGTTGATAATATCACCACTTTTGATACAGTTTTAGAAGTTTTCACCGATAACTTTTTTTTGCCGGATTCTTCCGCTGTTTTGCGTGCCGACCTGCACGGACTGGGAATTATTGATAATGATTCGGAGTTTGGAAAAACAAAGGCGGAGATTTACTTCTCGGTTACTCCTCCCGGGTATGGTACCCACCCATTCGCTAAAAAAGATAGTACCCTGATTTTTGATTCGGTAGTGTTGGCATTGAGTTATAATTCTATCTATGGAGATACTAACTCCATCCAAAAAATAGACGTTCATGAAATAAACCTGGATGCCGTATTCCCAAATAGTTTTGCAGGTATTCGAATTGACAATAATCAATTATTTAGTGATCTTGCCGTTATTGGTTCAAAAACGGTCGACTTCCGAACATTAGACGACAGCGTTCAGGATATCCGCAAATTAGACACGCTCAGGATAAAGAATCAATTAAGAATTCAACTTGACAAATCTCTTGGTAACCGGTTCCTATCCTATGATACCTCCAATGCTTATAAAAATGATTCTACATTCAGGTCTAAATTTAAAGGGTTAGCCTTAAAAATCAATGAAGGCGGTTCTCCTCTCAAAAAAGCACTTTCTTATTTCGATCTTACCGCTGCTAATACCAAATTAGTTTTTTATTACAGAGTAAAATCCGGAACAACTATCACAGATACTTTAAGTACAGAATTTGCCTTTTATAATTTTAATGCAGCAAATGCAAACCTGTTAAGCAGAATTCCCGCTAATAACTATCTAACGCTGCTCAATAATGGAAATACGAATGATGATAAAATTTATCTCCAAACTTCCCCGGGATCCTTTGCCACAGTTCTTATTCCAGGGCTAAGAGGTCTTTCAAACAGGATTGTACATCGTGCTGAATTAGTTTTTGAAACCCTTCCTTCGCTGGAAGAGACCATATATACCAAACCGCAAGCCCTTTTCCTCGATATTGAGGATACACTCAATAAGAGGTTTGCTACCATACCCATTGATTTTAGTTTTGCAAACGACTTTCTTACACTTTTTGGGGGACAGATTAAAAACAATGTCTACTCTTTTAATTTATCAAGATACGTTCAGGGAATCGTTACCCGTAAAGAAAAAGTTTTCCCAATGCGTATTTATGCGCCTTATGTTACAAAAACAAGTGATTTTGCCACCGGCTTGATACCTACTGGAATTCAGGTTAATAAGCCAATTGCCGCCGGCAGGGTAGTGCTTACGGGTGGTAACTATACTAACATTCCTTCTAAAAAAGCCAGGCTCAGGATTATTTATTCGAAAATTTAGGAATTGAGCCGCTGACTATTATCTTTGCGACCTGAATAATTCAGAAATCATAAATCTGCATTCAAAATTTTATTATGCCTTATTTATTTACTTCAGAAAGTGTTTCCGAGGGTCATCCGGATAAAGTGGCCGATCAGATATCAGATGCTTTAATTGATAATTTTCTTGCCTACGATGCTCAATCGAAAGTAGCTTGTGAAACACTGGTTACAACCGGGCAAGTGGTGTTGGCAGGTGAAGTAAAATCAAAAACATATCTGGATGTTCAACAGATTGCCCGTGAAGTAATTCGTCAGATTGGTTATACCAAAGCCGAGTATATGTTTGAAGCGAACTCCTGCGGTATCTTTTCTGCTATTCATGAACAAAGTGCCGATATCAACCGAGGTGTTGATCGTTCTGTAAAAAAATTAAGTTTCGAAGCAAAAGCGAATGCACAGGGAGCGGGTGATCAAGGTATGATGTTCGGTTATGCTACTAAGGAAACAGATAACTATATGCCTTTGGCGTTAGATTTGGCTCATAAAATTTTACAAGAGTTATCTAAAACACGCAGAGCTGGAAAAGATCTTACTTATTTGCGCCCCGATGCAAAGAGCCAGGTAACTATTGAATACAACGATAACAACGAACCAATTCGAATAGATACCATTGTAGTTTCTACCCAGCATGATGATTTTGATAGTGATAAAAAAATGCTGGATCAAATTCGCAAGGATATTATCAATGTTATTATCCCTCGCGTAAAAAAACAATTGAAAAATTCCATTCAAAAGTTATTTGATGATAAGATTACCTATCATATTAATCCTACAGGCAAATTTGTTATTGGTGGCCCGCATGGAGATACTGGTTTAACAGGTCGTAAAATTATTGTTGATACCTATGGCGGTAAAGGCGCACATGGAGGTGGAGCATTTAGTGGAAAAGATCCTTCTAAAGTGGATCGTTCTGCAGCCTATGCTACTCGTCATATCGCAAAAAATTTGGTGGCTGCCGGAGTATGTGATGAAGTACTTGTTCAGGTTTCTTATGCAATTGGAGTGGCTAAACCTTGCGGCTTGTTTTTAGATACCTACGGAACTGCAAAAGTAGATTTGAATGATGGAGAAATTGCCCGTAAAGTGGAAAAGATTTTTGATCTAAGGCCCTACGCCATTGAACAGCGTCTGAAATTGCGTAACCCAATTTATTCTGAAACGGCTGCTTATGGACATATGGGCCGCGAACCAAAAGTAGTTACCAAAATATTTAATAAAGGAAAAGAAAATGAAAAGAAGGTTGAAGTAGAATTGTTCACCTGGGAAAAATTGGATTATGTAGATAAGGTAAAAAAAGCCTTTGGAATTAAATAGATCATTGTCTTTTTATTAAAATAACTATCCCGCCATTGGCGGGATTTTTTACTTTCGACAGATGAAAGATGAAAAATCAAATCCCTGGCAGGTAAAAGCAGCAACAACAATTTATTCAAATCCCTGGATAGAACTCACAGAATACAAGGTGATCAATCCTTCGGGTGGCGACGGTATATATGGTAAAGTACATTTTAAGAATCTGGCAATAGGAATAATTCCGATGGATGAGGCCCTGAATATTTGGTTAGTAGGGCAATATCGTTTTGTACTTAATCAATACAGTTGGGAAATTCCTGAAGGAGGAGGCGCAATGAATACAGAGCCTTTGGAATCTGCTAAAAGAGAATTACTGGAAGAAACAGGATTGGTTGCCAAAGATTGGAAACCAATTTTAGAAATGCACCTATCCAATTCCGTAAGTGATGAGCGTGCTATCGTTTTTCTTGCCCGTAATCTTGAACAACATATGTCAGCGCCTGAGGAAACAGAGCAATTGCTTATAAAAAAACTTCCTTTTGAAGAAGCCTATCGAATGGTGGAAGAAGGAAAGATTACAGATGCTATAACGGTAGCAACACTATTCAAACTAAAATTAATGCTGATAAATGGACAGATATCCTCATAAGCCAGCACCCAAAAAAACCGGATTAATTATTGGTCGCCAACCATTAATTGAAGCTATTGAATCGGGTCGGGCAATCGATAAAATTTTATTTCAGCAAAACGTAAATGGAGAATCTATTGGCGAAATCCGAAAACTCGCCAGGCAAAACAATATTCCTATTCAACAGGTGCCTCCTGAAAAATTAAATGCGCTATCAAGGTCCAATCACCAGGGTGTAATCGCTTTTGCTGCTTTAGTTCAATATATGGATCTTCAGCAGGTAATCGATCACGTTACAGGTGAGGGAAAAATACCTTTGTTTATAATGCTGGATGGAGTTACAGATGTCAGGAACATTGGGGGTATTGCAAGAACAGCGGTTTGCTGCGGAGCACAAGCTATCATTATACCCGATAAAGGAGTTGGGGCATTGAATGAAGAAGCATTAAAATCTTCCGCCGGCGCATTGGAAAAAATAAATATTTGCCGCGTGAATAGTTTAATGAAAGCCGTGGATCAACTTCATGCAAATGGAATAAAAGTATTTGTATCCGAGATGCAAGCGGCTAAAAATATCTACGAAGCAGACTTGAAAGAACCATTTTGCATAGTTATGGGTAGTGAAGATAAAGGTGTATTCCCGGCACTGATGAAAATTTGTGATACAAATTTGAAAATACCAATGGCCGGAGATTTTGAATCATTGAATGTGTCTGTCGCTACAGGAATTATATTATATGAGGCGATGAAACAGCGAATGAGTGAATAGTTAATTGTGAATAGAGAATAGATTTTTTGTTTTCGAGTTCCATTCTTTACTATAAACTTTTCAAAAGTTGATATTCGGCTTATCTAAAAGCCATCATTGAAAATTATATTTTTTACCTCACCCGTAAACGATATGATAAAGTAGCTGACACATATAAATTATCATTTTCTTTTTCCTGAAAATAATACGGCGTCTTGCTATTCACTTCTCCAAACCGTAGTCTCCTGAAAACAGAATGGCCCGCTTCTGCCGTAAATACAATTTTATTGGTAAGATAGGCATCTGCATAAATTCCCAATTGGTTTTCATCGATTCGGATATATTTTAAAATAGACGTATTATCATGAAAGCCCGCCTGGTAACTATTCGTAATTGCCCGGAATAAAGCTCCGCAATAAAACTTCTTGCTTACCTGGTGTTCGTAGGTAAGATTACCGGGAAGTATTCCAAACAATGCATTTCTTTTATTGATCTGCCAGTCAATTCCTGCTAAGGGCATAAAAAATGGTCCGGAAAATTCACTGTTAAAGTATAAGCCAAATTTATATTCCAGATGATCATTCTTTTTAAAAGAGGCAAAGGATAATCCACCTAACTGAAAAGAGCTGCCGGCAAATGTTTTTGATCCATAACCATTCCATCGGGGAATAATGCCAGCGGTTATTCCCCAGCGTTTGGAAAGTGGCTTTACATAGTTGATTGATAAGGCCAGCGATTGAAGATTATCGGGTAAATCGGTAATGGATGTAATTTTTAGTTTGTAGTATTCGAAGGATGGGTTGAAGATAATCATACTACTATCTTTCTTAAAAATATATGGAAGGGTAGCACTGCCCTGAAAATACTGGTAATTATTCTTAATGTTTTTATCGGAATGCAATCCGGCATCCGGGCTATTGGTATATTTCGCCTGTACAATATCTATATACGGCTGTGCGGTTAAATACCCTGAGTATAAAAATGAACTAAGGACTAAATAAAAAGCTTTTTTGCTATAATTGTTTTTCATAGGTTGGTTTCTTCGATTTGTAATTAATAACGATAACAGACGATATTAAATTTCAAAACAGGCTATAATTAGGTGATTTACCTTAGTGCAATTCACAGTTTATATGGAGAAAAATGGGTCGGTAGCGCAATCTGAATGTTTAACCAATCAATCCGATTCTTTTTTTATGCCACGGTCTAAGTGTTGACCAGCTTCAGTTTTCCAGTATCAATTGGCTCTAACTGCTATTACAAAAGGTGTTTCTTCTCTAAAAATAGATCAATATCTTTGAAGGCTATGGCCGGTAATTTTATTAAGTTGGTAGAATGTCCACGCGATGCAATGCAGGGTTGGAAAACAATTATTCCAATTTCTCAAAAAATCGAATATCTCCAGGCTTTGCTTGAAGTAGGATTTGATACGATTGACGCAGGTAGCTTTGTTTCGCCCAAAGCAATTCCTCAAATGGCAGATACAAAGGAAGTGATAAGAGGATTGAAACGAACAAGTAACCAATCAAAAATTTTAGTAATCGTAGCAAATACCCGTGGGGCGGAGGAAGCAGTATCGTTTGAGCAGATTGATTTTTTAGGTT
This sequence comes from Chitinophagaceae bacterium, assembly GCA_031378605.1. Lineage (GTDB taxonomy): Bacteria > Bacteroidota > Bacteroidia > Chitinophagales > Chitinophagaceae > Endoryza. The sequence goes on from JANNEK010000166.1 coordinate 18,879, forward strand.
TCCCATTTTCTGTATCAGAAACTTTTCAGCAACGAAATACAAACAGTTCAATCAATCAATCACTGGTAAGAGTAGAGGAGATACAGAACATTTGTAGCAAGAATAATAAGAAGCTGGTTGTTTATTTGTCAATGGGATTTGGAAATCCATATGGTGATCCTTATTCAGAAGAAATTGTTTTTGAATGGGCCGATCGGCTGGTAAAACTTGGTGTACCCATTTTATCGTTGGCCGATACGGTTGGACTGGCAACACCCGAACAGGTTTTTTCGGTTACACATAAACTCGTAAATCATTTGCCCTATCAGGAAATTGGAGTTCATCTTCATTCTTCAATAACAAACTGGAAAGAAAAATTGGAAGCTGCTCTAAAAGCCGGGTGCAGGCGTTTTGATGGAGCCCTCAAAGGAATCGGTGGTTGCCCGATGGCAGATGATATATTGGTGGGGAATATGGATACAGAATTAATGATTGATTATTTTATGGAAAGAAAAATGATGAAACCTTTCAATAAAGAAGGGTTGCAAAAATCATTAGAATTGGTAAAGCAAGTTTTTAGTTGATGCAGATACAAATTACCCGCAATATTGGAAAGCCTCATAGCATTGTATTTAAAAGAGGGGATGGAACAGAAACCTGGCAACCTTCTGATGATTTTTTTATTCGTCACGACCTGAGTCATTACGCTATTGAAAAAACACTTGGTTATAAAACAGCATTTTTGGGAATGATTGATAAAGGTATGGGGGTTCGGGATTTTGAGGATAGGGCAAAAAGAAAATCGATGCTTATTACAACAGAGGCATGGTATGCTGAAAATATGGCGAACCTGTTTTTGATGGAACGTACACAGGGCAAGCTGGAAGATTTTAATGCAGTGTCCAGAGAAACGTTTGCCCAATTGCAATTATCGGTTCCGCCTCCCAATTTAACATATACGGAAGTAGCCGGGATAAGAAAGGGGTGCATTTAAAATTGTCGTTCCACTTTCCCTTCTCCACTTTGGTGGAGAGGGGGTTTAAAAGGGTGAGGGGAAAAAGGATAGCGACAATTTTAAATGCACCCTAAGAAAATTATTAGAACAACTTTTACAACAATGGAATAGTTTGACCAACAATGAATCAATACTTTTGAAAATAGATTTTTAAACGCATGGAGTTTCAGATACCAATTCAACTACCGGTTTTAGCCAATGGAATAAGTTATACAGATAAGGTATTGCTTACGGGCTCTTGTTTTACAGAACATATTGGGGATAGGCTGGCCGAGCTAAAGTTTTCTATATTGCAAAACCCTCATGGTATTTTGTTTGATCCACACAGTGTAGCCAGCAGTCTCGTTTCTTATATTCAGAAGAAACAATACGATGAATCAGATCTTGTTTTTTTTAATGAACTCTGGCAAAGCTGGCAATATCACAGTCGCTTCTCCGATATGAATATAGGTCAATGCCTGGCGCAAATTAACGAATCACAAAACAAGGCACATGAATTTTTAAGAAAAGCGGATTGGTTGATTATTACTTTGGGATCCTCCTTCTCTTACCGGTTAACCGATCAGGCAATTCAACCCAAGTCCAAAACTGGAGAGGGCACGGCGGTTGCGAATTGCCATCGGGCACCTGCACAATGGTTTCGTAAACATTTTATGACGATTGAAGAAACACAATCGGTACTCGATAACTGCCTTCACCAGTTGTTTCAGTTTAATCCCAAACTTAAAATTATTTTTACTATTAGTCCGGTTCGGCATATACGTGATGGGGTTATAGAGAACAATCGTAGCAAGGCCAGGCTTATCGAAGTGGTTCATCACCTGGTTAATAAGTTTGAAAAGCTTTTTTATTTTCCAGCGTATGAATTAGTTATTGATGTATTAAGGGATTATAGGTTTTATGATATAGACCTCGTTCATCCAAACTTTGCAGCTACCAGGTATGTGATGGAAAGTTTTATGAAATATTGCATCAGCGAACCGGCGCAACAATTAGCCATTGAGATACAGCAATTGGTAACTGCCCGTAAACACAAGCCTTTCCAGCCCAATACAGATGCGCATAAAAAATTCTTGAAAATGAATGAAGAAAAGCTAAGAGGGTTGATTGTGAAATTCCCCTACCTGCAAATGGAGGAGGAATTAAATTATTTTACAGGCGCGTTTTGATACCCATTAAACTGATAATGTTTCTGTAAAAAAGATTCAAGTTTTTTTAATAATGTCAATTGATTGAAAGCTCGATCAAAATTTTGCGTCGGATATTGAATTTGATAATAGGTATCTCCGTTTAGAAAATCTGAAATGAAACGCAATGCCTGCATATAAACCATCAATATCCCCGAATAATGAATATATTTCTTTTCAGATTCAGTTAATTGTTTTTCCATTACTTCCATATAGCCATCAACGATAGCATTGTAAAAATCTCCACGAATTTCTATTTTGTTGAAATCGGTACAATTTTCATCTTCGGTACAGGCCATGGAACGAATAATATCTCCAAGATCGGAGAAATAGTAGCCCGGCATTACCGTGTCAAAATCTACGGCGCAAATGACTTTACCTGTTTTTACACTGAATAATACATTGGCAATTTTTGCATCGTGGTGCATTACACGAAGTGGAAAATTTTCAGGTGATTCAGTAATCAGATCATAAAAGTGTTTGTATTGCTCTCTTTTTTTCAATTCATGTACAATTTCCAGCGCCGTCTTCTTTCGCTCATGATTTTCCGTTTTAAGGGAATCTTCAAATTGTTTATAGCGATAGGATAAATTATGGAAATTTGGGATTACTACTTTTAACTGATCCAGGTTAAAATCCTCAAAAGCAGCAATAAATTTTGCAAAGGTTTTGGCGGTTGCTTTAGCCTGGGCAGGGTTTTGGGCAACGAGTTTACTGGTAGATTCTTCAATAAATTCAAAAGCCCGCCAAAAATTGCCTGATCCATCTTTGTAGAGTGTTTGCGATTGAGCATAAAATAATGGAGTAGGCAGTTGAAGACCCGTAAATTCAAATTCGGCATATTGCCAAATATTAATAAAATTCTGTTGAACCTGCTGAGGATTGTGAAAAACCTCGCTATTGATTCGTTGCAATAAAAATGGAGCTTTGAATGAACTATCGATTCTCCAGGAATTATTGATTAAGCCTCCAAACACCGGGGTTGCAGTAAGTTCTACGATCCCTTTTTGAGAAAGGTCGTCTTTATGATAGTTAACAAAAGCCGTAGCCGCTTCCAGATAATCGTTCTTTGCCATTAGGAAGCGATAAAAATAATAAAAAACAGCTATTCAAAAAAATACAACCGTTTGCGCTATTTTATATTTATAGTTTATTTTATCATTTTTGAAATTCAATAGAAAGTTTAATTTAATGATAATATTCCATTTCAAGAGCATTAGCAAATAGCTATCTTTAAAAATATATTTTTTACTCCTTGAACTTACACAAAACGTGATTTGATGGAAGGAGATTTAATACCAAATAAAAACTAATTCAGTATCCAACTTATTGACACTATCAATCGCGGCGATTTATCTTTTATTGAACAATTAGTTTCTTACTATTTATTTTTCCATTAATAGTTGTAATCACTACTTCGTAAATTCCTTTTGTTAGATTGGTGAAATTGACCATGATAATTTTTTCATTTGTTTTTTTCTGCATTATTAACCTTCCGGCCAGGTCATAAACCTTTACTTCTTTAATTATATTCTCAGCTTCTATTTTAAAATACGAATTGGTTGGATTAGGAAACAGTCTTAAAAAATCACCCTGAGCAGGCTTTTTGAGGGATACCACTTTACTAAAGCTGCCGGTACCATCCAGATCCTTTTCGAAAACCCGGTAATAATTATCTATTCCAATTGCAACTGCTACCGTACAATGATAGCTGCTATTTCCATTTGCACCCACCTCGCATACGTTAGTAAAAACAATGCCATCTATACTATGCTGCACAAAATAGCTATCTACATTTTTTTGTTCACCCACTTTCCAGCTTATAGAGGCTTGTGTATTATTTGCCCAGCTTGCTTCTATATTAATCCAGGTAACTGGCAGAGATGCCGTAGATTTAGTTATAAAGAAATTGCTGAAGGAGCTAACGGGGAATTCTACATAATAACCCCCATCTACAGCTTTCCATGACGTGGGTAGTATTATTACCTCTCCTGCAACTGGTGAATAGGATGCTACAATACTTGTACCTGGCTGTTTGATAATAGCAAGACTGGCCGGGCTTGTTATAGTTGGGTCGGCGGCTTTTAACTCATCAAATTGCTGTTGCGTAAAAAAAAGCCGCACCATTATTGTTGCTGCTCCGTTGGGATTATTGGCCGGCGTAATGGTAAAATTTCTGTTCAGGTATGGTTTTCCGTTATAAGTTCGAATGGGGCCAGTATGGTCGTATACCTGGGCCTGCATATAACCAAGGTTATAGTTATCTAAAATTTCTATCACCGTTGAGGTAATTGGCTTATTCGTAACATCAAACCCAACGGCTTCTAACGGAGAAAACACAATAGTGCTTCCGGTAAATACGGCTGGCCAGACACCAAAGGGCTGGGTTTTTAACGATAATAATTTTTTGAAGGGTTGGTAGTCTTTAAGGTCTAAGCTATCCAGGCGACGCATATAAATATCATTATCATAGGTTGTATTTCCCGGTATGAATCGGTTGTCGGTCCAGGTTATTATTCCCGTTCCATCTCCTGAAAGTATTGCATAAGGAAAATCGCTACTGAAGTTTGATCCTATGGACTTGCCCATTGCGCCCCATAATAATCTGGCGCTATCACCAATCGGACTTGCTCTTAGATACCTGGACGATTCGGTTGCATAAAAAAGACCATTACCATTTTTGTCGGCCGTTACTGTTGGATAACTTATTATGAGGCCGCTTCCATCGGTGCCCAATAAAACACCTGATACATTATTCGTCTGCCGTTTTATCGCAAAGGAATCGGCAGATACACTTACTACTTTTAGTTCTTGCATCCTGATTTCGGAGGGGTTGGGCGATGGAACACTTAATTTTCCGGTTACAAAAATATTTTTGCCGCCGGCAGCTAGTGAATATGAATAGATATATGGATCAGTACTATTGGCCAGCAAAGTATCATCTCCATATTGCACTTTGTTGAGTCCGGCCGGGCGCACCGGATTATAGGCCCAATAACGGGAGCCATCATTTCGTAAAACCGTATCTGTACATAACTGGTAGGGGAGACTGTCGTAGATTTCGTCATGTATCCGATAAAAACCATGCGTATAGATACCTGTAAGGGCATTATTAATAAAGTTGCGCTGAAGAACGGTTACAATACCTGCGTTTATATTACCTCCTGTTGGTACTACAGCGGCTTTCAAACTGGAGTAGCCATAAACACTAACGGGGTCGATACCCGGCCTGCCCGTATTAAAATCTATTAACTGGTACCCTTCTCCACCATTCTCGATTACATCCTGCCGTTCTATAGTGGCAGTACCGGAACTAAAACATTCAATATTATAATAGAATTGCGAAAACCCATATAGCGTTACTACGGTATCCTTTGGGTAATGTGTCTGGAAAGTTTGACGCATGGCAATATCATTCTTTCTTCTTTTAACAGTAACATCGCTTGTTTTTTTTACACGGCATAAGCTATTGAAAGCAATATACGGGCCGCTGTTACCACCGTTCCTCCCAAATATCCAAACAATATTGCAACCGTTTTGGAGGTTTGGATAAATAAAGTATTCCTGCACATATTCTTCTGAATAAACTACAGTGGATCCCATATTTGGTCCAAAGCAAATTGAATTAACCCTTGCCTGTTCTGTATCCGGATCTATTTTTCCACCACCCTTATTTTTCATGGTTCCCCCTTCATCAATAAAATCGTATACATATAAATCAACACCCAGTAGGCCTCCCAGGTCACCATTTTTTTTCAGCAGGAACCCCATAAAAAACCCTTTGTTTCCATCGGGGATCACTTGCGGTACAATGCAGGAAAGAAATTCATTCGGGGCGGGTTCTTTAACTATGTAACCATTTTGTCCAAACACGGCATTACCATTACTGGTTACATGCTGTGCGCACACCCGTTGCTTGTTGGTAACTCCGCTGCCGGAAATATTATAGTCCATCCATGCTGTATAAAACCCCCCACTGCTATCCGTACACGCAAAACTATAGCCTCTGTAATCGTAGCTACCCACCACCCTGGAAAATTCCTTGTTATCTGCACCGGTGGCAACAGGTATACCATCAACGGCCCACAAACGGTTACCATTCTTATCAAATTTTTGGGCATAGATACCGATTAAAATATTTGTTCGCAGGTCCTCCCAAATAACAAAATAACCGCTATCGGGATAACTTTTTACCACAATACTTTTAGCCTGGTCTCTTGTAGCTGTACATACCGGCATGTGCAGGCTATCATAAAACTGGTTAGTGGTATTGCTCCATTGGGCGTGGGTAGCTACTATCAAAAATAATAATAGCAGCGTAGATATTAATTTCATAATGTGATTATTTAATAAGTGATATACAAGGTTTTTTTTACCGTGTCTTATTCAATGCTATAATATCCAAGATCAAGCAGGCCATACAATCCATTCCTATCATCTATTGGTATATTGGGTATAGAAGGATTTGAGGGATAACTTTTGAAAAAGCCGGTTACAGTAATATCTCCTTCTGTAAAAGGCACCACCGGTTTTTGATCCAAACGATAGATACGAAAGCCGGGTACGAATTGGCTGAAAAAAGAAGTAGTCACAGGAGTATGCACACAAACCATATAGATTTTATCTTTTTCTACCACAATCTTTTCACCGGCAACTGTTAAATCTTTTCGGTAAAAATCGGTACCGGGATAGAGTAGCGCGGTGGAGTAAATAATTTTATTAGCGGCTACATCTACCAGATAGAGTGCTACATTATTGTTGGGTGGAGTTGGGGTTGCTGCCAATTTAAAGGCAAGCATAAATACCTTTCCTTTTTTTGCCGGTGTAAATGCCATACCGTAGTTTAAGATAGTATCGGCATAAGAAGTAAGAATAAAGCTGTCTTTAACCGTATTGCTTCCATCTGCTTTAAAAGCATAGGGAAAAACCACATATTGGTTAGGGCCTTTTGGAGCAATATTTTTTTTGCAGGAATAGCATAGGCAAAGTGCCATTAAATAACAGATTACTTGTTTCATTGGTATTTTTTTATTTTTTAAATAGAGCCGGTAACCAGCCGGCCCTTTTGTTTATGACCTAAAGCATGAGAAAATCACCTTGTTCGAATGGTATTATTATCCGGTTCTCCATCATTGTTAGTATCTATGCCAGTAACCTTAACCTTAATTTTTAGATATCCGTTGCTGCCATCTGTTCCCATATGCTCCTCTACTAAAATAAGGGCAAGCATTTTTCGGTTATCCAAATGTACCCTTAGGGCAAACACCTTATTGTCGAATCGGTTCATTAATTGTATGTAACCTGCCCATGATCGTGCTTTGCTAATGGCAGAGCTGAGCTGGTTATTATTTTGAATGGCATTGAAATCGGCTGCAGTTAAAGTGGTTTCAGCAACTTCTGATTCATTTACCGCTTTCCAGCTTTTTACCGGGTTATCGGTGCTGGCACTTCCCCATACTGCATCGGCCATTACTTCATTATGTGCAAAATTGGGAGTGAACAAATAATAAGCTCCGGTACTTTTATACGCTGCAAAAATTAAATCAACCGATTCAGGAATTTCAAGGGCTTCACCGGCATCTAAAATTTTTCCACTCAGGGCATCCAGGTAACAACCGTATTTTGAATTGTATTGCTGACCCCAATTAGCTGACCCATCACTGTTATAAGGACTGCTGCTTCCTTTTGACAGGGGTTGTGAAGCTGTTACGTTGGCAGAACCGCTTTCTTTACCTTGTGGCAAATTCATACGGACAATTGGTTCAAATACCTTAATTAACTTTTTTATTTTTTCAACCAATTTGTCTGCTGGTTTTGATTGTTCTTTTGGGGGCAATTTCTTTTTTTGATCATTAGCAACATCTTCTTTTGACTGGCTGATGGCTGATAGCCAAAGGATGGCTGTTAAAAACGATAGAATAGTTTTTTTCATTTGTTCTAATATTAATTATTTAAAAAATAATTTCTTTCATTATTACTGTTTCATAAGTTTTGTTTTAAACTTTCCATTTTCTACTTTGATAGATATTTCCTTATTGCTGTCAAAAGCTTCAAATGAAAATGTTCCTTCTGCTTCTGTTTCGGTACGTTTAAGTAAGATGACTTTTGCTTTTTCTGCATTGTATAGTTTATTGGACACCGTCTTATTTTTTTGAGCAATACTTGCTTCTACAATTATTTCTTTACCGGTTGGCGCATTTTCGGGAATATTTATACCCATTGCATAAAATTCATCTTCGCCACCGAGCATCATTGTTTTAAAATTTATATAAGTGAGTACTTCGTGGTTGGCTTTCCATTGAATCCCATTAACGGTGGCTGAAATAAAGCCTGCTTCGCTTTTAGTAGTTGATTGTTCGGCTATTGTTAGGGTACTTACTTTCTTATAATTATTACTGTTGCCACAAGAAAACACTAAAAGCAGCAAGAGGTATGTTCCTGATTTTTGTATGGAAGTCTTTTGCATTTGTACTGATTTGTTGAATTGATATAATTTTTTAAAAAATTGAAACTTTTATTTTAAATTATAAAACCAGGTATTCAACTAATAGTATTCTAAAATGAGTCTTGGTCTTTAGCCCGTCATTTTTTATTTAATACCTGGCTTATTCTTTCTCATACAAACCTACTACCTTAATATACCTGGCAAATGGCTCAATCGCTAAACAACCGTTTAAATAGATGAATGATCTTTGTATACCCTTTACAGGTTATAGAATGGAGATGGTTCCCTGCTTTTGGGGCAGTACTTAATGCTTTACTATAAATTCTTGGTATAGTAATTTTCTTTTTATGCTGTATTATAGTTCGTTGAATTTGCTCTCTTTTATTCCGTCACCGGGATTGAGACAATGATTGCTTTACTTATTGTAGTTTGGTTTCTTTCATCTTTGAATATCGCCTGTATGGCATATTGAATAGTTGTGGCTTTACTACTACTATTATTATTATCTGTATACATCTGCTCCTCTTTACCGGCAGATATACTGGCAGACAATGGTTCTCCATTTACCCCCCTGTAAATAATAAAGTGATATTCTCCGGTTTTTGAATATTCCCAGTTTAGTTGAATAGCTTTTGTTTTACTATTATACGTGGCCGTAAGTGTGGTAATAGCCGGTTGCTCGGGCAGTGTACGGATGGTTACTGGTACCGGTATACTTTTGGCAGAATGTAAACTGTCTTCATCCACTGTTTCTGCCCGGTAGGTATACTTAATTAATGGTTTAATAGTTTTATCTGTATAAAGAAAGGATGATTGGCCGGGCTGGTGTATAACCTGAGCAATTGGATAATAGTTGTTATTATTTTTTTCGCTTCGGTAAATTGTATAGCTTTTTGCATCCGGGCTACTGCTCTGCATCCATTCTATAGTTACCTCTTTAGCGGATAGTTCTACTTTTCCTGCAACGGGAGAAGTAGGCGGTACCCTGTCTGGCTTCCGTAATTTTAGTATATCTGAAAATTCTGAATGGTTGTTGTTTCGATCTACTGACACTATCCGGTAATAAATAAACTTGCTTAGTGTTTTTAGGCTTATACTATCAGTATACGCGCTATCTGTTTCGGGTTCCAGGGTAATTTGACTGGGTGTTTGATTTTCACTGTTGGCAAAATATACTTTATAACCTTTAATATCTTCTTCTTTGTTGTGTAGCCAGCTTATATGAACGTATCCTGCTGTATCAATTATTCCCTTTAAACCTACAGGAGCAGAGGGAGGATCATTATCGGGTATCAATCCCATAACCGGATAGGATACGGATTGGTTTCCTGCCGTATCAATCGCTGCAACGATATAAAAATTTTCTTCGTGAGGCAAGGCGTTCTCGTCGATGAATGAGCGCACTGATTTATCTAAAATATTTTTAGTGAGTAATTCAAAAGAACCATTTATTGATGTTGACCTTGAAATCGAATAGCCTTTAAAATCGCCTTCCAATTCGTTTTTTATCCACTGAATTTTTATACTTTTTTTATCAAGGTATTCTGGCTTGCCAACAATAGGGCTGGAAGGGGGCTTCAAATCTTTTGTGATCACGATTATTGGTTTCGAATAAACGCTCCACTCTGAAAAGGCGTTGATGCCTTTAATCCGGTAGTAATAAGGCCTGTAATTTTCTTGTACACTATCCATTAAAATATGGCTTAGTTTTAGTAACTGGTACATTTCTTTTTTCAGTGAGTCCTTATAAAACGAAGCGCTATCGGGCAGTGAAGAAAAGTAGGGTATGTCTGATAATGGTGCAAAACTCTTCCCATCCATACTTCTTTCTACAATAAAGCCACTATAGGGTTCTTTTTGAAATCGGTTCCAATGCAGTTCCACCTGTTTATCAAAACCTATAGCTTCGCTTATTTGTGGAGGTGATGGAAGTACAGCATCCACATTTTGTATAAATAGCGTAGCCGTATCTACTATGCCCTGTAGTTTGCCTGCAGGATATATTTTATAGGAATAAAATTTTCCGGCCTCTACATTTTTATCCACCCATTTAAGTGCAATAGCCATGGCTACTCTTCCATCGTAATCTGCTGCCTGCAGGGCAAAGGCATGTCTGTTTTGTAAAACTGCGGCCTGGTCGGCATACGCTAAACTGCCATTGCGTAAACCGGTAGAAAAGTTTTTTCCATATAAAGCCTGTGCAGCAACAGCAGCAAACTTATCATTCCGGTTAAAAACTGTTTTAAATTTTTCAAGAGTATATGGTTTTATTGTTGCGAGTATTTCTTTCTTTGGTTGATTACTGTTTGTGTAATCAACTTTTTCAATAACATAACCTGTACTGTTTAACTGAACCCATGCCCATGCTGCTGCTGGTGCCCAGCGCAACACGATTGAGTCGCGGTAAGACTTTGCTTTTATTTTAATAGCCGTATGTAAATCTGGCGCGCCGGCTAATGCCTGTGCATTCTCTTTTTTTTGCTGTTGTGCAAACGAATGTACATACGCAAACAATAGTAAAAATATAAACCCGTATAACTTTTTCATATATTTTTTCTTAGTAAGTGAATAGTTTATTTACCGGGGTTGATTTTATTGCTGCTAACCGGTATTGGAATTGCAGTGTACGTACCCCTTTTTGCAATTCTAAAAAGTTTATTCCGCGTAGTGTATTCACCAGTTTCATTGCGGTATTGCTATTATAGAATTTATAAAATTTATTGATTGGTATGATAACCGAGCCACCAAGCCAGTTTGTTGAAAATTCATAACTGTCTGATATATTATCTAAGGTATTCTCAAGATCGTTTGGTCTAAATTGTTTTTGTAATTGTACCATTAATTGTTGTACACCGTTTGCAAAATCTTTCATCAGTAAAAAATCCTGATTTACATAATAGTCCCGCTGCCATTTCATACTTGCATAACCCGCGAACGATTTAATAGCAGAAGAAGTTTTTGATACTGTACTGTTGCTGTTGGTTGATGGCCGCAGGTATTTTGCCGAACTCATATACTTGGATTTTAATTCGTTCGTTTCGCTGTTGTTTAATGGCCTCTCGGAGGGAAGTCGGCTGAAGTCAAGAGTATAGACTGGTTGCAGCCAATCGCGGGCACTATTAACACCGAATTGTATTTTTGCTCCCTGAAAGGATAGCGTAAATGCAGTACCGTAAATAGTTTCATCCGCAAAAGATTCGTTTTGCTTATTCTTCTCCCAATTAATACCTACGTTTAGCAGAGGGGGATAGTTTGTACCATCAGGTGCTGAAAAACCTTTCGTTTCAAAATCATCAAAAGCTTCTGGTACAATTGAGCTGTTTTGAATGTTAATCGAATAGTTTGTTCCTTTTTTTGCACTCCAATTTCCGTAGGCATCTACTTTTTCTTGTAATGAATTGTAGCTGCTCGTCCTAAAATAAGTTTCAAAAATCGGATCGGTAGTTGCTGAACGTTTACTCTGCCCTGTGGCTTTGGTCATTTTTAGTTGTATTGATAACTCTCCGTAATTACGTGTGTTATTAGATACGGTTGGTTTAATTGAGGAAGGCGTGGTTGTGCCAGGTAATGACCAAAGTTCCAATTTGTAAACAGTATTGGATTTTAGAGTGGATGGGTAAGTAAAATTGATTCGATTAGTTGCTTCATCCGGTTCAAAATTACTGTAAATAGTGTCGGCTGCATTAACTGCAATATATTTAGATACATACCTTTTCGGAGACTTTACATTGTTTGCATTTAAAATATTAGTGGCCCATCGATTCAGGCTTATATTTCCTTTACCGCCAAACTCGTTCCGTAAAACATAACGCTGATATTTAACCGGATACAATAGATGAACAATATCATTTCGTATATATTCAGGTGCATCTCCTGTTTTAAACGTAAACTCACCCCGCTCGGTTCGCTGTTCCTTTTTGCGGGTTTTGTCGTTATAAGGGTTATCCCATCTGCCTTCCTCCGGGTAATACTGCCAGATTTCACAAGTATATTTAATTGTATGATTTGTTCTTGGGGCAAACATATCCTTAAACTTCAGTGTTGCCACCGTATTATCCTGCTCTATTTTTCTACCAGTAGAATTAATCAATTGTCCATTTTTATACAACTCAAATTGAGTAAGCTTAAATTGATAGGTTCGTAATTCGCCCGAAGGGTATTTTTCAGAAGGAGGTATGTTCAAGGTGAAATCTTTATCTAATCCAACATTACTTACAAGGAAGGGATCGTCGTATACATCTCCATTATTTTTAGGGCCGTAATCAGTTATTATCTGAATATCTTTTAACGGATCGGAAGCAGGATAGCATTTATCGCCAATTTTTATATGAAAATCCTGTGAAACTTTTACCAAACCTCCTAATACCTCGCCGCTCACGAAAGCGGTACCTTCTGCCCAGAATGGATTCGGCAATCCCGCCTGCAGTGAGGCTCCTGCTTCAATTTTACATAAACTTACACTGCCTTCAAAAAACCATACATCCACTTGTACACCTACTTCCGCAGACAGATATGCGTAAAGTTGCCCCACGGCATACCAATTGTTCCAGCCCATTGACGAACCACCGCAACTGATTTGTTCTTTAAAATGCATTAATGCAAGATCAAATCCCAGTATGGCTTTAGCTTCGGCATATAAAATTGCGTAGGTAGCTCGAAACCTTCCATCTACCCTGGCTCCAAACATAAACCCATCAGCAGGTGTTTTTTTCATGGCCTCCAGTAATTGAACAGTACTGGCATCCCGTTTGGTTTTTGAGCTTATTTCTATTGGTAAGTCAGGTAGTTTAATATCTAGTAAAGTGCCGGCGGCAAAATAAGCGGTGGCTCCGAGATTGGCTTCGTAGGTAATTGATTTTTTATTAATAATACTGATGGTTGCCTTTTCACCAAAAGGATCTCCAACTTTAATATACCAGCCAGGGGGGCCGGCGAATACACTAATAGGTATATGCGCTTTTAAAGTAGCCACATTTACATCCACTTTTGCGGTTAGCGAAAAAGTTTCTTCCGGCACGTCATAGATAATGCTAACGGTTGCGGCAATGGCCGGAGTCTTATTTTCCGGGTAATCGGTGATGAAGTAAGCCTGTCCTTCCAGGTTGAAATTTTTTAATGCTCCGTTCGTAAAACCGGCACCTATGGTAACTTTTGCATTAAATGTATTTCCACTACTGCTCATAGTTATAATGGCAGAAGCTTTTAAACCAAAACCACCCGATTGAGGAATATAGCTTATGCCCGACATACTCTTGCCCGGTTGCATATCTTTAGAATCTGCCTTTAAGCTCAATTGATCAAGGTTATTTACATCGGGTACCGGCGTAGCCATATTCATATTATAGTAGGCGCCTCCCCCAAAGCCACCCAACCCCAGGGCTCCTCCCATTGGTATAGGAATTTTAAAAGTAGCACAGGCATCTATAAACCAATAATTGAAATTATTTACATTACCAAACTGCGCAGTTGCTTCAATAGTAGCTATAGGAAATTTTGCCGTTACTTTACCCTTTACACCATCACCAAACGTATTATTGCCGTTGTAAAAAATTAATTCGCCGGTAATTTTTAACGGGCCAACAGCCCCCGCTACTTTTAATGTATCTATACGAACTTTAGCACTAAGCGAAATGCCTGGTTTTTTTAATCCGGTGATATCAAATTCCATTACACCAAGTATCGCCAAACTTGTGGTTGCACTTATAATAGTTTTATCCTTTCCTCCTATATTTACATTGATCGTAAAACCAATACCTGCTTCTACCACTGTGGGCGATTTAAACAGTACTACCGGTTTTACATTGTTTATACTGATAGGGAATCCGCCAACACTTTGATCACCCTTAGAAGTTAGTTCTTCAAAATCATTATTATAGAATTCTCCAATGTTAGGGCCGGCAAATGTTGTTTCATGTTGATTGAATGAATTTATATATTGATTATAGGCCTGGTTACCTCCGGTGCTGCCCGGGCCGGTATATGCCCAGTTGCCTGGGTTAAACCAGAATTGTGCTTGTTTGGTTATAGGGTTTCGGTTACCGATAGTAAGACCATCAAATTTTAAAAAATCAAATTCGATTTTTGGGGAAGAGGAAAGTGAAAAACTTATATCACCATTTAAAACTGTTTCTACTGCTGCACCTTTACTATCGCGGATAAGTTGAAAATGCGAATTGGATTTTAAATCAACTGTTGCTGCCCAGATGTCGATAGTATAATTTTTTTCCGGAGCAATTTTAAATTCATACTTTAATGAATCATTTTCTACCCGAAGATTTCCATCGTATCGTAAAGCAGTTTTACTTATCGGTAACCAGAAGCCTCCATCGATTAATCCTTTTTTAAATGTATTTTTTTCAAAAATCAATTGAAAATTATCGAGTGAAAATGCAAAACCACCCATGCTTCCTTCACCCGTTTTGTCTACACCTATCGCAACAATATTTTTAGCCTGTATATCTGCACTGATGCCATCCTTTTCAATAACAAAATTGCTGGCGCTAAAGGAAGTGCGTTTATTGGTGTTATTGAATGTTTTAAATTCTTCGGGCAGCAATACTTTCATTTCAGCAATATACAAACCCATAAAGGCATTGCCTGCTGGCACAGAAGTGGCGATCGGATATTTAAACCCGGCTGGATCCATTTTATTTGAATGATCGTAATACACTTTGGTGGTATGAAAACTAATTCCCTGTGCATCCTTTAACTGAAAGTGTGGCATATCAATGCCAGCCACCCAATCGTTCCAACTGGCAAATTGAAATTGTATTTTTGAAACAACCGGGCCTGTTTGCAGTTTACCCATATTGTCTTCCGGAATCATAACATCCTGGGGAAAACGAATTTCGGCTCTTGCCATTACTTTTTCTAATTTTCCTTTATTGATATTTATATAGGTGCCCTTTGTTGTATCAGTAGCGCTGCATCCTTTAAATGTAAAGTTCCAGTTATTGGCACCGCTCCCAAGGTTAAAGTCCCGGTCATTTGGAAAATATAAGGTGCCACTGATTTCACCTATCCCTGTGGGTTGGATACAAAAATTAGTACCAGCCATATTTAACCAGCCGTTTGCTTCGGGTATATTAACGCCGGTAAATAAGTTCATATTGGTTCCGGTAGGGGAAAAGCTAACGGCCATAATGGCAATGGTTACGGGCACACCTGCAATATCATTATTCCAGCCCAACGGCATATCAACCGGTGTATTTCCTAATACCTGGTTCAGCATCTTTGCTTTATCATTGATGAATTGTGTAATATCTTTATACGCCTTTTCATTGGCTACAGATAATGCTTTTGCAATATCGTTTGCCTGTGCAATTGGTGTCCACGTATAATCCTCCGGTTCGGTGGTTGTATGTACAATCCCCTCATAAATTGTTCTATCCGTATTTATTTTTATGTTGTTAAACGTTACTCTTAATTGGATAGAAGTTATAAGTGGCCTCCATGCTATATATCCATCTCCACTATAGGTTCCATTACTATTTTGTTTGATACTATTGTTTGTATGCAGCTTAAAATTACCAATAGTTAAATCAATATTCTTTAAATCAGTAATACTGCCGGCATAATTTACTTTATTAACAGGTGCAATTACTCCACTACATATTCCCGCTTGTAAATTGACAGATGGCGTTAAAGGTCCGGGAGGTTGAGGTAATGGATTATTGCCACTAACGATCCTATTATCTTCCCCGTATTTGAATGCTTCAATCCTGCTAAATCCATTATTTTCCAGTTGTATTCCCGAGTTTGGCCCTGCATTGGCTTTAATACGTACAACATATTTCTTACCTTTTTCTAAAGTATTTTTATATAATAAGGTATCTAATAAAAAAATGGGCGATGGTAAAAACGTTTTTGAAAAAACAGGAGGATTATTTATAGCATCCGTAACGGTTTGCGTTTCCAGCAATTCACGTATTTCTAAGTCGTAGGTAAGGGCACCGGTATTACCACCGCAGGTCGAAGCAGGTACCGTCCATGCAAATACAATCGGAGATGCGGGAGTTACATTGGCTAAAGAACTTGTTATATTCAAATTATTAACGGGCTGTGTAAGCTGTGGGGCTGAAGCGCTTCCACAAATAGTAAAAAAACCACAACCCAGGTTTTGATCGGAGGCATTCCCGGCTAAACCATTATTTGGATCGAGGTACCTTGCGTATAAGCATATCCGGTACTGACCATCTGGTAATTTTATAGTGCCATTAATGTCTTTAAGAAGATTCAATGAAATACCTGTTGTAATCAGGTTATTATCATTAAAATTGCCAAAAGCTTCCAGTAGTTGCATAGGTGAAACCTGTATAGGAATACCCGGACTGATTGTTAGAACAGTTTGCAGATCATATTGAGCATTTACCGCAATTGTAAACGGAGCCGGGGATACTCTTTCTATTTTTCCAAATAATTTAATATTTACAAACCTTCCTCCCAGGTTTATGAAATTTAACAGGGAAGTTATTTTGCCAGTATTTATAGCCTGTTCTATGAATGAACCGATAGGTGGTATAGCCGTAGTAGTTATGCTTATTGCATTAAGAGGTTGAGTAGGTGTAATGGTAAAATTTCCGCAACCCAAATTTGGATCAGAGCTGATGGCTCCTACGCCTCCATTTACAAGTGGATTAAATTGCCTGGTATAATAACATATTTTATATTGCCCTTCTGGTAACCGGATGTTTCCACTTCCATCAGAAATTTCGCTAAAAGAGATGCCTGTAACAGCTAAATTAGTTATATCAAAGTTACCGAAGGCAGTTTGTTGTTCAAGGGCTGTAAGTTGGCGGGGCATACCATTGGGGAATGAAAAATTTGGCTGAGGTATATAATTTGCATGGGTGGTAAGAATAAAAGGAGAAGGCGCAATGCGTTCAATGGTTCCATAAACATATACATTGGCTGCCGCCTGACCCGCAGGAATACCTGGCAGGTTGTATAATAAGGAGCTTTGTATATTTCCTGAATTTATGGATTGACTTATTATTGGGCTGATGGATGGTATAGCTGAAGTAGAAACTGTAATATTATATTGCTGAGCAACGATTGATGAAAAACAACCTGTTGTTAATAACAACAGCAGAAATAACTTAGTACCCTTATTGGTTATGCCATGTATTGGTTTATGATTTTGTACTACGGCTAATGAATAAGCTCCTTGCTTTTTGCCACGAAAAGCAATATCAAACAACCGGAAGCAAGCGAATAATTGCAAAAATAATTTCATGATTGATTTTTTTCTTTAAAAAGAATAATTATAGGATATTCCGCCCGCCAGGTTTTTACTGGCTACCGACTGAGTAATTATTTTAGTGATGATGTCATTTATAGGATTGTATGGAGTATATATATAATTAGTATAGCAATTAAAAGAATGGTGCTTATAGTGGTAACCAATAGTTGCCGAAAAAGTAAGATTGCTTTGTGCGCTACCCAGCGATGACTGGTTGAATAAATAACCTATTGAACCTTGCAGATTAAGATTTTTTTGTTTTAGTAATTGTGTACTATTACTGAATGTGGCTCCAATAGTTTTGTATGTATTGGTATCCTGTTTGTATTGAGAATAAATACCGCTTACCGAAAAACTCATTGCTTTTTGCTGTAATCCCATTGAGTAGTTTACCGATGATGATATATTATTACTACTGGTGAATTTTTGTGTTGCCGGATTGTTGTCTGTTAAGAGCATGTAATTAAGGCTGCCGCTTATGGTATGGGTCTTTGTTTTCCTGATAATTGTATAGGAAGGCATAATGCTGAACTGTTGTATTTGCTGGTTAATTTTTGCAGAATCACTTAACATAACTGTACCATCTTTTTGAAGCAATCGATATCCATTATAATTTATGTTTAAATTAAATCCCTGACTTATTAAAGCATTTGCACTGAAATTGCTAACAAAAGTGTGTAGCTCTGATGCAAGTTTATTCTTTAGGTTGTTGTGTTGATTACTCAGGCTGGTGGTGATGGTAAGCTTGTTTTTTAATAAATTGAAATTATTCATCCAGTTTATCAATTCTATATCGTTGATCATATAAGGAGTGCCCAGACTTTTAAAACCAGGCTCCACTCTTCTATAGCCCAACATGGTAGTATATCCCTTTAGCGCGATAGTAAGAGTAGTTTGGCCGGCATAATTAACGATGGTGGAGCTACGAAATGGCATTAGTTTCGAAAACAGCTTTTCGAATAATCCAAGCGTATCTGTTTGGGCAATACTATCTGAAAGGTTTTGTGTTAAACCACTAAGGGCCATATCTGCTGACCAGGTTATTTTTTTTAATAAAGTAATTTTAAATGCAGTGCCCAGTACGCTATTCTCCTGCGAAAAAATACCGTTTTTGTTGATCACTTTGGCAGAACTACTGTCGTCCTTTGCATGAAAATAAATCAGATCAAAATAAGTGGTACTATTACCAATTCCCAGTTTAACACCGTAGCCTATACGAGAAAATTGCGGTTGTGCAAAACGGCCACTGGTAGTATCTTCATTTATTTTTCGGTTAAGTCTTCCATAAAATGCACCAAAGCGAAATAATTTTGGGTTAAGTTCCGTACCAGCTCCCAAAAAACTTTGTCCGTCAAATATAAGCGGGCTCATTTGCATCGTACGATAACCCAGATGTACTTTTGCCCATTTGTACGTTGGGCTTAATCCAAATTGTGTAAAGGGTTGAGAATAGCTTTTTCCATATTGATTTATGGAAAAAGAAAATGGTAATGCAATGCCATACACTGTTGGAGTGAAATTGCCATAGGTGTTCCAGCTAAAAGCGGGTCGTGTAGGAGTAATTTCATTAGAAGAATAGAAATTTGCGGAGGCACCAATATTGCCTTTTATTGTAAACGGTTTTTGTTTTTTTAAATTCGTTAATTCCTGGCTGTATAAATGGATTATACTAACCAGTGAAATTATTAATAGAATGTATTTTTTATGTAACAACACTTCGTTGGTTTTATTTTGTATAAGTAACTCCATGGATTACTACCGTAGCTGCATCCGTAAAACTGATTTTTCCATCTCTAAAACCTACGGTGGTTAAGGCAGGGTTGGTAAAATAGGTATTGAGAATGGTGCATTTCTCGACGGAAAAATTCATCCATTTTATATCACCTGTTTTAAATTTGCAATCTGCTGGTTCACTAAGTATGATACCCTTGCCATCTTTGTACTCAATTTTTTCTCCAATACATGCCGGGTCGCCGTTCGGGCCATTTGCTATACGTGTCCAAATACCCTCTAAGCTGAATTTCGAACAAGCAGTGGCGGTTGGACTTTTAGTTGTTTCTTTTTTACAGGCGTTAAGCATAAAAAATACAATTGCAACTGTAATGAAGGCTCTCATTATAATTATGTTTTAGATTTATTTGACAATTGAATACCTGAAGCTTTTACTTTGTTGAATAACTTCTTTTCACCATCATGCGTAAATTAAAAATGTTTGTTTCCGGTAATATCTTTATCAGGCTCAGGTACCCGCGACTGTCGCGTACTCCAAAAATTTGAATCTTATCCGTTTTTCCATTTTGACCGTAGTCAAAGCTTAGATTATTAGAAGTTTCTCCATTCCGAAGGTTAAGGCTATGATCACCGATACTTTTAATTTCATCCGGAGAAATTATCTTATCAAATTCTTCCTCACGCAGGGCATAGTATAAATCAGGCGCATAGCTTTCTTTGCTGTATAGAGCAATAAAAACTGGTTTGTCGGAATATTCATTCCATCCAAGGTTATAATTACTGCCGAAATTTTCATTGAATATCCAGGGATTCACAAAATGTACTTTGCCCTGCGAGGAGGTACTGCTTAACGAAGTCAAGTAATAGATAAAATCTATATTGGTTTTATTCGCAGTTGCATCTGCTTTTCCGAAAGGTGTTTTTTTGAATAAGGAGATAAACCCATCTTTCGATCCATTGCTGAATTCCATAAAACCAGCGGAAGAGGACTCGCCAACCGGGCTGGGAGTCAATACAAAACTGTCGATAGATCTGTCAAGTATAATAACCTGATCAGATTCGGTTATGCTGGTTTTTTTACAACTGGTAAAAAAGAAGAATGCTAATGATACCAGAACAATGTAATTTTTCATTTGTAGCTTGTTTTATAAACCAAACCTATAACCGTTTAATAGGTATTAATTGTGGCAATCGCTGAACGACTGTTTTAATCGACAGATGTATTGTAAATACCCTTTTAGTAGTATGTTTTTCGCGGTTAGCATTGAAAAGAGTAAATTTGAAAAACACTCAGCGGGAATTATTAACCAATGAACCAGGTAAAAAAAATTTTCAATTGTATTATTGCAGATGATGATGAGATAGACAGGCTCACTACGCTCTCTTTTTGCAGGCGATACCCTTTTTTACAGATAAACGGTGTTTTTGAATCTTCCCAAAAAGTAATGGAATTTACAAGGCACCATACTACAGATGTATTGCTGCTTGATATTGATATGCCGGGCATGAACGGGCTGGAATTGCGTAAGCAACTGGAACATATACCTGCCTGCATTTTTATCACTTCTCATCCCGAGTTTGCGTTGGAAAGTTTTGATTTGGCCGTGCTCGATTTTCTTGTTAAACCTTTAAAAGCAATTCGTTTTGCTACGGCGATGCAACGGCTGGAAGATTATTTGGATACCAGGCATAAAGCCGAATTACTTGATTACACCCTTGGAGGCGATACTCTTTTTATTAAGGATGGACACGATCATTTTAAGATTCAACTGCATGATATCATTTACCTGGAAGCATTGAAAGATTATACCGGAATTATTACAGAGAAAAAAAAATATTGCGTACTAACGCCATTGGGCAATCTGTTGAAAGAACATACGTTCAAAAATTTTGTACGTATTCATAGAAGTTATGCGGTGCAAAAACATTTTGTTAATAAAATAACTGCTAAAGAAGTATTGGTTAATAATATTCAATTGCCAATTGGAAGAAGTTATAGAAACGAAGTTGAATTGTTAAGAAATTTATAGTCTTATGAAATTTTACTTTTTTCTACCTGCATTATTTTTATGTATGAAGAGCCTTGCCCAAAAGCAGGGACAATTGCTAGTTGATTCGTTGGTGCTGGCAGCGCCAAATGCAAAAGATGATACCACTAAGGTAAGGCTCTATTTGAAAGTTTCAGATTTATACATTGATATTGATCAGCAAAAGGCATTATTGTATGCAGATAGCAGCATACTGGCCGCCCGAAAAATGAATTGGGAGCGAGGGGTGGCCGGAGGATTGCTTGCCTTTGGTAACGTGTATAATTTTAACGGAAATGCTGCTAAAGCAATTGACTATATAAAGCAGGCTATAACTATTTA
The DNA here is from genome assembly GCA_031378605.1 of Chitinophagaceae bacterium. Lineage (GTDB taxonomy): Bacteria > Bacteroidota > Bacteroidia > Chitinophagales > Chitinophagaceae > Endoryza. The sequence continues at coordinate 40,846 of JANNEK010000166.1, forward strand.
TAAAAAGGTGGATTATAAAAAAGGGTTGGGGGCATCACTGAATGCCCTCAGTAAAACTTATGAAGCATTGAGTGATTATCCGGCTTCATTAACCTATCGCATGGAAGCGTTAAAAGTGCATGAAGCCATCCCGGAAAACAATTTTAATATCGCAGTAAGTTTATCTGGGATTGCCAATATCTTCTATTTACAGAAAGATTATAAAAAATCACTTGATTATTCCTTTAAGGCACTTCAGCTAAAGGAATTAATAAATAATAAAACAAGTATCGCTAATGAATTGTATGCAATCGGCGATACCTATTATGAAATGGGCGATTCTATGAATGCAGAAAAGTATTCTGTACGGGCACTTGCCATATACAAAGAATTGGGCAACAAAATGGGAGAAGCTAACATATACTCGGTTTTGGGTAAGCTATTCCGGAAAAATCATCATAAAAGCCTTGATTATTTTTATCAGGCAAAATATATTTTTAATGAACTAGGAGATCAATCATCAAACTTATTTTTAATGCAGGGCCAGATTGCACAGGTTTTCCTTGAAATGATTAAATATGGTGACACGGTACCAAAGGAATTCAAAGTAAGAAATAACATACCAGTTACTAAATCAGGATTGATATCTCTGGCTGAATCATACCTGTACAAAGCCATTTCTTCAAGTAAAGAAAACGGCGACAAGGAAAACGAATATATATTTTCTGGGCAGATTGCAGAAGTACTATCATTCAAAAATGACTATAAAAATGCGTATGAAAATTTTAAAATATTTCATTTTTTGCAGGATTCTCTTTATTCGCAGGAAAATAAAAATCAAATTGCGTCTGTAGAAAGCCAGCGGGAGATTGCTATCCGGGATAAGGAAATTGAAATAAATAAATTGAATTTATTGAATCAACGAAAATCACAATTAGCACTCAGTGCCGGACTTTTGCTGCTTAGTATAATTGGAGGTTTATTATACTGGCAGTCTCGCACGCGTAAAAAAACCAACACCACCTTAATGGTATTAAACAATGAACTCGATGAATCGAATAAAATAAAAACAACATTTTTTAGCATTCTAAGTCATGATTTACGAGGCCCGGTAGCCAATCTTGTTAATTTTTTACATTTGCAGCAAGAAGCACCCGATTTGTTGAGTAAAGAATCTGGTGAGGCCCATACAAAAAAAATTACCACTTCGGCTGAAAATTTATTAGAGAACATGGAAGAGCTATTGTTATGGAGCAAGGGACAAATGGAACATTTTAAGCCAAATAAAAAAAATGTAACCGTAAGCAAATTATTTACAGATATTGAAAATAATTTTTTAGGAACCGCCCATGTGAAAATTAATTTTAGTAATGATCAGCAATTATTAATTAATACCGATGAAGATTATTTGAAAACGATCATGCGCAATTTAACGGGTAATTCGATAAAGGCTTTAACCGGAATACCTGATGCCATAATTGAATGGAGGGCCTGGGAAGAAAACGGCAAACAGTTTTTGAGTATAACCGACAATGGAGCAGGAGTTTCAGATCAGCAGCTACAGGCATTAAATAACGGTGATGCACCTATCGGAATTAAAAGTGGTCTTGGACTTCACCTTGTGCGTGATATGGCAAAAGCAATCGCCTGTACTATTTCTGTAAAAGCTATTCCGGGAAAGGGAACAAGTTTTCAATTGGTGATTTAAAATAATAATTCAAGGAGCCGGTAGTTGGAAGCCAGGAGTATGTAGCCAGTAGTCGGAAACAAGAAATAAATACAAGAAGCCAGAAACAAAATTAAAGCAGCAAAAAGAAGAAACAAGAAAACAAAATTCAAAAATAAAATCACTAAGATTGCAACTTTTTATTATCGGTAAACAATAAGTTAACTTAAGTTAGGAATTTCAGAAAATACTAAATCTCTTTACAATAAACAACTATAAACTACTGTTGCTTTAAACCTAATATGCCTAATTGTTTTTTCTGCAAAGAGATTCAGAACTTTTTTCAAAAAGCAACTTGGATCTTTTTTAAAATTTTATTGTTAAAAAGATATTGCCACCAATGCGCGAAGTTATGTTACAAGCATATCTATTTTTTTACGTTGATATTACTATGCCATTTTGTTTATAGCATAGTATAAGAATCATTTTATATCAAAAGGGTATGATGCTATTAATTTTGCTATCACCAACCCTGGGTTGAGCGCCTCAGCCGGTTCGTGCCCAACGCAGTTGGGATGCGCAAGCAAGAAGCGGGTGCAGCGCGATGCCCAGGGTAACGGCCACCCGGCCCTGAGGGAACAATAATTTTAATTAAACAGCTTTTAAAAAATAAATAATCCGTACTGAAATG
>JANNEK010000189.1:0-9092 GCA_031378605.1 Chitinophagaceae bacterium
GCTCCCAGTATAACCAACCTCTTTGCCATGATAAATAATAATCACTTTTAATGGTTTTTTCATAGAACCGGATTAAGGGGGTTCTTCGATAGTTTGAAACTTCTTACTGTACCACAATCTCTTTTTGTGTCTTCGGCTTTCCCTTGATTGGAATTTCCAGAGTGTGGTTTTTCAGTAGCTATTTAGTGAATTGTTAATGGTGAATAACTCTATTCTACCAATTACGCTCCATTTGAATCAATTCTTTCATCATTAACTTTCATTCGTCACTTTCTTCATTACATCTTTTTCATTTTGTTATCACTCATTCATTTACACTTTTCCATTCAGTATTCAGTATTCAGTATTCAGTATTCACTTCTCACCATTCACTATTCATTTTTCATTGTCCCCTATCTGATCTTAAGCGTTACTATCGCAAAAGCCACACAAAGAATGGTTACAATCCAAAACCTGGTTACAATTTTAGCCTCATGATAACCCAGCTTTTGATAATGATGATGAAGCGGGCTCATTAAAAAAATTCTTCTCCCTTCACCATATTTTTTCTTTGTGTATTTAAAATAACTTACCTGCAGGGTAACACTTAATACCTCCACCAAAAAAACTCCGCAAAAAATTGGTATCAATAATTCCTTTCGGATAATAATAGCCAGAGATGCGATCACACCTCCCAACATCAAGCTTCCGGTATCTCCCATAAAAACCTGCGCCGGGTAAGCATTGTACCAAAGAAATCCAATACACGCTCCCATCAATGCACCTATAAAAACAGATAATTCACCAAGGTTCGGGATATACATGATATTTAAATACTCGGCAAACCGAAGGTTACCACTTGCATAAGCAAACACGCCGAGGCACACACCAATAATTGCGCTGGTTCCTGTTGCTAATCCATCCAGCCCATCGGTTATATTCGCACCATTTGATACTGCCGTTATTATAAAAACTACAATAAGCATATATAACACCCAGGTAAAGCCGCGCATTGCAGTGGGCAATAGTTTTGAATAATTGAACTCATGGGTTTTCACAAAAGGAATTGAAGTAATCGGTACATTGGCTTCGACATAATACTTAGTTTTACCATCAAATTTTTTTACAATAATGGAATTATCACCCGGTCTAACTACACCTGTATATTCGCGCAATACTTTCGTATTTTTATTAAACAATAGAACGGAGGCCACTACCACTCCTAATACTACCTGGCCTAAAATTTTAAACCATCCTGCCAGCCCGTCTTTATCGCCTTTTTTATAAGCAATCGATTTATTTTGCGCCATTCTTTTTGAACGCAGTTTCAAATAATCATCAATAAACCCAATTAACCCCAACCATACTGTTGCAAAAAGCATTAAGCGTATATAAGCCTTACTTAAATCGGCAAGCAGTAGGGTTGGTACCAGAATTGCAAGAATAATAATGAACCCACCCATCGTAGGCGTTCCTTTCTTTTGCTGCTCTCCTGCCAACCCCAAATCTCTTACGGTTTCACCTACTTGTTTTTTAAGCAGATAGTTGATTAGTTTTTTTCCAAATACCGCTGAAATAACCAAAGAAATGATCACTGCCAGCAATACCCTGGAAGTGATGAATCCAAACAATGCACTGCCTGGAAATTTCATCCCCATTTCTTTAAGCCATTCTGTTAAGTGATACAGCATGTTTTTCTGTTTGGTTACCAAGAGCAAAAGAGATAGGAAGAATTTTGTTTCTTTTTATGATTCATTCTACCAAATATCCTTGCCTCCTTATCTCTTTATGCACTCTTAGTATATAGATAACCGTCCAAGTTATAGTCGTCTTTTATTGTAATTCAAGAATAATTAAAATGATGCTGAGCTTCTTGTTTCAATATTCTTATTTACCTATTATTTGTTTAGCAATTCAAACATTTCCTTCAATACTTTTTGATCATCAAATGGATACTTCACTCCTTTAATATCCTGGTACTTTTCGTGCCCCTTTCCGGCAATCAACACAATGTCTTCCGGCTTGCTTAAACTCACGGCGGTTTTAATAGCCTCTTTTCTATCAGTAATTGAAATCGTTTTTCGCTTAGCCGAGGTATTCAGTCCCATTTCCATATCCTTCAGTATTTGTTCCGGTTCCTCGCTTCTTGGATTGTCAGAAGTGAGGATTACCCGATCGCTATGTTCTGCTGCTACTTCGGCCATTAGAGGCCGTTTTGTTTTATCGCGATCACCCCCGCATCCCGCTACTGTAATGATCTGCTCGTATCCTTTCCGTAAATTTTTTATAGTGGCCAAAACATTCAACAACGCATCTGGTGTATGAGCATAATCTACAATTCCTATTATTCGATCTTTTGCAGAAACGATATAATCGAATCTTCCTTCAGCACCTGTTAACACACTCAGGCAACGCAGCACTTCCTGTTTATCTTCTCCCAAACAAATAGCAGCCCCGTATACTGCCAATAGATTGTATGCATTAAACTCTCCGATTAACCTGAAATGAACTTCCTGATCATTTATCAACATTACAAGGCCCGTTAAACTATTTTCTACTATTTTACCTTTAAAATCAGCCATCGTTCTCAAACTGTACAGGTAACGATGTGCCAATGAATTTTGCAGCATGATGATTCCGCGCTTATCATCAGCATTTGAAATTGCAAAAGCCGTTGTACTCAATGAATCAAAGAACAATTTTTTAACACGTATATACTCGTCAAAGGTTGTATGATAATCGAGGTGGTCGTGAGTGATATTGCTGAATATTCCGCCTGCAAATTTCAATCCTGCTATCCTCTGCTGATGAATAGCATGTGAACTGCATTCCATAAATACATGCGTGCATCCGGCATTCACCATTTCACTAAGCAAACGATTAATACTAATCTGATCAGGTGTTGTATGAGTTGCTTCTATAGATTTTTCGCCAATTCTATTTTGAACCGTACTCAACAATCCGCATTGATATCCCATCGCCATAAATAGTTTATACAATAGTGTTACGATGGTCGTTTTTCCGTTAGTGCCAGTTACTCCAACAAGTTTTACTTTTTCTGAAGGTTGGCCATAAAAATTGTGTGCGATAAAACCCGCTGCCACACTACTGTTTTCTACCTGAACAAAAGTGACACCTTCCTTCAATACAGAGGGCAGCTCTTCTGCTACTATTGCAACTGCTCCGTTTTTAACCGCCTTTTCAATGAACTGATGACCATTGGTACTTATTCCTTTTATTGCAACAAACAATGAACCCTTTACTACTTTTCTTGAATCAGATTGAACATCTTTAATTTCCACATCCGTTCGTCCGGTTACTGACCTGATACCTGCCTTATATAATATATCCTGCAATAAAGCCATTCCTTTTCTCCGAATTTTAATTTAATTCAATTATAACCTGTCGGTTACCTGCAAGTGCTATTCCTGGTTCAATACTTTGCTGCTTTACTTTACCTTTCCCTTTCGCTATCACTTTTACCTGCATAGTTTCCAATAAATAGAGCGCATCTTTCAAACCCATACCCCTCACATCGGGCATTCTTTTATTAGTAACTTGTTGTGCACGCATCACAGATTGTCCTTTGGAAGCATACATTCTTCCCCATTCTTCCTTCGCTGTTGAATCAATAAACTTCCATTTTACCAGTGCAAGAACTTCTTTCATATCATTCATTGATCCGGCAAAGAGATAGGTAGCGCTATCTTTTTTTGCAATATCATAAACTGCCAACTCAACATCCGATTGAAGGGCGTGTAAGCGGTCGGCTACTTCTTTAAACACCGGGCCGGCAACCGCTGCCCCATAAAATTTTTTAGCAAAGGGTTTATTTCTTATTACTACGATGCAACTGTACTTAGGATTTTTTGACGGGAAATATCCGGCGAAAGAGGATTGATAAATATGATCGGCATATCCCCGGTTACCATTTGCCATCAACGCAGTTCCTGTTTTACCTGCTACTGTATAAGGCGCGCCTTTAAACAGGCTATACCCTGTACCAACTTCTTCCTGGCAAACTCCGTTTAGACATTCATGTAATAAACGAATGGTTTCTGCACTTGCAATTTTCTCTTCTACCAATGTTGGCAGCATTTTAGTGATCGTTATCCCGCTTTTTTGTACTTCATTTACAAGGTAGGGGCGCATCATTTTACCATCATTAGCAACGGCATTATACAACATCAATGTTTGAAGCGGACTTACTAATACCTCATATCCAAAACTCATCCATGGCAAAGAAGTAGCGCTCCATGTTTTTGACTTTGGTGTTTTAATTACCGGATCACCTTCGCCTTTCAGATCTATTCCACTATATTCATTGAACCTGAGCTTACGCAGGTGATCTATCAACTGCATTGGATTTTTTGAATAATAAGCCGTTGCCAGTTTAGCCATTCCAACATTTGAACTTTCTTCAAATGCCTGCTTTACCGTAACCTCATTCAATTTGTGTCTCTCACTATCGTAAACAGTTCTTCCATTTATTAGCCACTTGCCTTCTTCTAAATTAACGCGACTATTAAGCGATACATAGTTATCTTCCAGCAACGCCAGCATAGTTGCCAATTTAAAAGTGGATCCTGGTTCAGAAACCCGAATCGCATAATTCAAGTTTTCGTTATAAATACCATCTTTTGATCTGCCAAGATTGGCCATTGCTTTTATCTTTCCTGTTTGAACTTCCATTACAATACAGGTTCCATACTCACATTCATTTTCCTGCATCGTTGAAAGCAATGCATTTTCTGCAATGTCTTGTATATTCACATCAATAGTAGTAACGATGTCCTTACCACTCTCCGGTTCAATTTCTGATCCACCAACAGGCACTAATACTCCTGGTGAAATTCTTCTTGCCAATCGTTTTCCTTTTTCTCCTTGCAATAAACTGTCGTAAGTATATTCAAGTCCAACATTCATGGTACGTGTCTTCCCATTTTTATCAATAAATTCTCTCGACAAACCAATGGTTCTGTTGGCAAGCAATCCAAAAGGATTAAGTCGAATGCTTTTATCGACCGGAATGAATCCTCCTTTATTTTGATCCAATTTTAACAGAGGGAAACTTCTTAATACTTTATAATCCTTAAAAGAGATATTTTTTCTCAATAAGAAATACCGGCTGTTCTTTGTATATCCTGTTTGAAGAGAATGTTTATACTCTTTGGTGCTTTGATCTTTAAAAAAACCAGCGAGCTTTATAGCAAGTGAATCAATATTTTCCTTGAATACTTTACCATTATTTGCACGTAACCCTTCTGCTCTAAAATCTATATAGATATCAAAAGAAGGAACAGAGGTACTGAGCATTTCTCCTTGTTCACTATAAATAGTACCACGTTCAGCATTGATATCAATAATTTTTTCCTGTTGTTCCATGGCCAATTGCGTCCATTGAGGTCCTTCTACTTCCTGGATGTATAGTGCGCGGCCTAAAATAAGCAGTCCAAATATTACCATGCCCAGAAAGCATAGGTAAACTCTCCACAATATGTCTTTTTTAACTTCCAAGTTCGATGAACTGTTTTAGGTATTGTTGAATAATATTTTTTTACACTAATCTGATTTTATCCAAAAAAATACTTATCAATTTGCCCCGGCCGATTTATTAGAAGAATCGACCAATTTAACGGGAGGGGTCATCAGCTCTTTTAATCCAAATGGTACCATCGTCTTTGCTATCTCACTTTGCTTACTCCTAAAAATCACTTCCCCCTTCAATGTTTTAAATTCGTATTGTAATTCTTTTAGCTGCTTACTTACTTTATTAATATTTCGAACTGTCTTATCTGCATTATGACCGTTATAGATATAAATAATGGCCAATAAAGAAAGGAAGAGAAAAAAGGGCACATTGCGAACTATCCAGCGATAATTAAACCACCGCCGCCAATTTTTTTTGACTTCCTTAAATGCTGCTTTATCCTCTGCTGCTTCCATAACTTAAAGAGCGATTGTACCATTGTTCTTAATACAACCACGTGGTTTTTATTTAATCTTAGTTAATGGTCTATCAACTGGATATTATGTTCTTATTTTTCGTTATAATTTTTCGACGATCCTCAATTTTGCACTACGGCTGCGAGAATTCCTTAATAATTCCTCCTCTGAAGGAACTATCGGTTTTTTTGTAATTGCTGTAAAGGGGAGTTTAATTATTTTTTGTCCGAAGGGATCACGCGGTTCATCTTCCTCAAAATTGCCGTTCTTAAAAAAAATTTTTACCAACCTGTCTTCCAATGAATGAAAAGTAATAATGGCTGCCCGGCCTCCTGGTTTTAAGACGATAACAATTTGCTGCAGCAATTCTTTCAAAGCGCCTAATTCGTCATTTACTTCAATTCGTAACGCCTGAAATACCTGGGCAAAGTACTTATTGGGATTCCCTTTCACCACTGCATGTAAAGCTTCTTTAAAATTGGCGATCGACTTCATTGAAACGGTGTTGCGTACCTGCACAACAGTTCGGGCCAGCGTTTTTGAATTCGTTACTTCACCATATTGTTCAAACATTTTATGCAACTGTGGTTCACTATAAGTTTTTACAATAGTGTAGGCTGTTAATTCCTGACGCTTATCCATACGCATATCCAGGTCGCCATCAAAACGAATTGAAAAACCTCTTGCTCCTTCATCAAACTGGTGACTACTTACACCGAGATCGGCGATGATTCCATCTACCGCGGGTACTTTATGCAATCGTAAGAATCGTTGAAGATGACGGAAATTATTTGGCACAAATAATATCCGGCTATCTTCAGGAACATTTTTTTTCGCATCCGCATCCTGGTCAAAAACAATCAATACTCCCTGTTCATCCAATCGTTTCAGAATTTCTTTTGAATGTCCGCCACCGCCAAAAGTGCAATCCACATACACTCCATTGGGGCGAATATTCAACCCATCAATAACCTCTTTTAATAAAACCGGCACATGATATACTGGCTCACTCATTTAATTTATGGTTGAGTAGTATTACCACCGTTCATTACCTGCTGGGCCAATTGGCTGAAAGATTCTGGTGAAAAAGATTCAAAGAACTGCTGATACTTACTTTTATCCCAAATTTCAATTTTATTCATTGCTGCTACCAGAACGATATCCTTATCAAGACTGGCATGTTCCTTTAAGTTCGGCGGAACCAGTAATCGACTTGCACTATCCAACTCTACCGTGGTAGCACCGTTTAAAAAATACCTTCGGAATTCTCTTACCTTCGGATCAAAATCATTCAGTTTGCTGAGTTGCGAAAAAATTGGCTCCCAGTTTTTGATTGGATACAAAGTCAGGCACTTTTCAAAACCCCTGCTAATCACAAATTGGCTTCCCGCATCTTCCGTCAGTTGCTTTTTAAAACCAACCGGCAGAAGAAAGCGTCCTTTGGCATCCACAGTAGCCTCGTATTCGCCCAGAAAACCAATCATTTGCAAAAATTTGTATCAATTTGATCAAGAATTCACACAAAATAACATATTTTCCCACTTAATAAACAAATTCAGGTTAGTTTATTTTTTCCACAACTCTTTATTTGCCCGATAGTTAGTACTGGTAAGCTTTTCAGGCAAGCATAACTGAAAAAAAGGTAGTTTAGATGTGCATTACTTGTGAATTACGGTGGAAAATCTGTTAAGTTGATTTTTAACCCCTTTATCTACTCGAAATGGCAGTTGCAGGATACTCAGGAACACCTCTTTTAAAGAAACTTGGGATCAAAAATGACATGCGCATTTTATTGATTCACGAACCGCGCGACTACTTTGCGCTTCTTGAAACAAGCATCATACAACAGCTATGCAAAACCGAAGAGCTGCCCGACATGGTTCATCTTTTCGTGATAAAGAAAAATATATTTGAAAAGGAAATGAAAAAACTCATACCTCTGATTAAACAAAATCCCAATATTATTATTTGGATAAGCTGGTTGAAGAAATCATCAAAACAAGAAACTGATATTACGGAAGATACTATACGCAACTATGCACTTTCAAATAATTTGGTAGATATCAAAGTTTGCGCGGTAAGTGACTGGTGGAGCGGGTTAAAACTTGTAGTACCTGTTGCTAAGCGAAAATGATTTTAATAAATTAAAATTCGACTGTTAGTCGTATCCATGTATGAATCCAAAGAATTTATCTATTAGCGACTTTACCTATACGTTACCTCTCCATCAGATTGCACATTACCCACTGGCCGAAAGAGATGAATCCAAATTGTTGTTATATTATAAAAATAAAATTTCAGAAGATGTATATAAGAACCTGGATCAATATATTGATCCGGCAACCTTAATGATATTCAATAACACAAAAGTAATTGAGGCAAGATTGCTATTTCAAAAAGATACGGGAGCTGTTGTTGAGGTTTTTTGTTTAGAACCTGATCGCCGTTACCCCGATATCACAACAGGAATGGTTCAAAAAGGTTCTGTAGTATGGAATTGCCTGATTGGTGGAGCCTCCAAATGGAAAGCAGGTCAGGTTTTGGAAAAAAAAATGCTCTATCAAAATTTAGAAATATATATCAGGGCAAAATATCTTCAAAAAAAAGATGAACAATTTTCTGTAGAATTACAATGGAGTCCAGTCGAACTGAGTTTTGCTGAAATAGTTCATATAGCAGGTGTAATGCCACTTCCTCCCTATATTAAAAGAACAGTTACCCCTGAAGATGCGGAACGTTATCAGACTATTTATGCAAATTCAAATGGATCTGTAGCAGCACCAACCGCCGGTCTTCATTTTACAGAAGGCCTTCTTCGAAAGTTAGAAGAAAAAAAAATCCTTACCGAATTCATTACGCTTCATGTTGGTGCCGGAACATTTAAACCTGTAAAAGCTGCGAGCATGGAACTGCATACGATGCACTCCGAATTTATAGATGTTCCTCTGGTAACCATTGAAAGAATTCTACATAATTATTCCAATGCAATAACTGCCGTAGGCACTACCACGGCCCGTACCATTGAAAGTTTATATTGGTTAGGAATAAAGATCCTATTAAAACCAACAATTTCATACGATGAACTTTTTTTGAGTCAATGGGAACCTTATGAATTACCTGTAAAAGATATCTCCGTGCCGGATGCATTAGGCGAATTGATCAATTGG
>JANNEK010000193.1:0-8368 GCA_031378605.1 Chitinophagaceae bacterium
CATTGAGAAAGATGACCGTATTTTCATTATAATAAGTTGCCATAAAATAAAAATTTAATGCAATAGATGAGCGTGAATTTAGTTGATCATCTATTAATTTTTCATTTAGTTAATTCTTCAAAACCGGGAAATAAAAAACCCGCCTTTCCGGAGGCGGGTTTGTATTTCGTTTAAAATTTTTTACAAGTTACCACCTTCATGTATCGCAGGAATAATAATCACCACCACCACAATAATAATTATGGCTACAACAGGAATGATATTATTTAAACTGCGTTTCAACATGAAGGATGTTATTCCACGAATATACAACCGCCGAACTAAAAAAAGAACTTTTTTGAAATTTACTTTTGAAATACCACTTACCTATCAATACAACAAGTTTATAATTGCTTAAACAAGAGCAGTACTAACGCATCTAAATAATCGTCGACTTTCTCAACTCAATATTTTCCTTATTAATAGCTCCGGGTATTTTACCAGATACATAATCGCTGATCAGGTCGCCAATTGTACTTGTAAAATAAAAATTAACCGGGTCTATATCTTTAGTTACAAAACTATTCTGAAGTGTCCAGTTTACTGCATTTCTTACCTGATCTGCTTCTGTTTTCAATCCAAAATGATCGAGTAACATGGCTGCCGACAAAATTGAACCCAGCGGATTTGCAATATCTTTTCCTGCAGCCTGGAAGTAAGAACCATGAATGGGTTCAAAAAGTGCAACTCCTTTTCCAATGGAGGCCGAGGGCAGTAACCCCAGTGATCCACTTAATACACTCGCTTCATCACTAATAATATCTCCAAACATATTTTCGGTAAGCACCACATCAAACTGTTTTGGATTGAGAATAATTTGCATCGCTGCATTATCTACAAACATATACTCAACCTTAACTTCTTTGTATTGTAATGCCAGTTCCTGGACCACCTTTCTCCAAAGCCTGGAAGTCTCCAATACATTAGCTTTATCTACCAACAATAATTTATTTTTTCGCTTTTGCGCATATTGGAAAGCGAGATGAGCAACGCGTTCAATCTCTTCCCTGCTATAAACACATAAATCGGACGCTTGATTTCCATCCTCACTCAATTCTTTTTTTCCAAAGTATATTCCACCGGTCAATTCACGAAAAATAACAAAGTCGATTCCTTCTAACTTTTCGGCCTTAAGGGGCGACAAATGTTTTAAAGCGGGATAGGTGTTGATCGGGCGAATATTGGCAAACAGTTGCAGACTTTTCCTGAGTTTTAGCAGTCCTTGCTCAGGACGCACCTTTGCGGATGGATCGTTATCGTATTTCGGATGACCAATGGCGCCAAATAAAATTGCATCGCTGTTTAAACAAGCTTCAATGGTTTCATCGGGCAGAGGGTTACCTGTTTTATCGATAGCATCGGCACCCATCAGGTGATATCCATATTCAAACTCATGACCATACTGTTGGGCAATTGCATCCAATACGCGTACAGCCTGCCGCGTTACTTCCGGTCCGATGCCGTCGCCTTCTATTACTGTAATGTGTTTTTTCATATACTGTTACAATTATTAAAATTAAGAGGAGCCGGGTATTTATTCAATGAAGAATACACGATACCGATCACCTGCTTAATTCATACTCTTCAATATCTTTTTTTATACTTAATAAATAGTCAATGTCATCATATCCATTCAATAAACATGTTTTTTTATAAGGATTGATTTCAAAATTTTCTTTTTCTCCAGTAGCAGTTAAGGTTATAGTTTGATTGGCCACACTAACTTCAAGAATTACCTTATTATCGTTTTCAATAGCCAAAAATATTTTCTGTAAAAAAATTTCGCTTACCTGAACGGGCACCAGAAAATTATTTTGTGCATTATTTTTGAATATATCGGCAAAAAAACTACTTACTACCACATCAAAGCCAGCATCTTTAATGGCCCAGGCTGCATGCTCACGGGAAGAACCGCAACCAAAGTTCTTGGCAGCAACCAATATCTTACCACTGTATCTTGGATTGTTTAGTACAAAATCTTTTTTAGGTTGTGCTTCATCATCGTTTGCATATCTCCAATCCCGAAATAAGTTTTTTCCAAAGCCATCTCGGCTGGTTCCTTTTAAGAAACGTGCAGGAATGATCTGATCCGTATCAATATTTTCCATATTTATTGGTACGGCTGTACTGGTGATTCTATTAATTGCCCTGCTCATACTTTATTTTTTTCAATTTATCCTGGCTTCTACAAAATTTTCTTTTAACATCATTCGACTTAATTCTATTTCGAATAATAAATTATCTAATTATTAATGGCTATTTCAAGCTGCTGTTCGTCCATTAACGCTCTTACATCAGTTACAACGCCGGTAATTGCTGCTGCCGCTGCACTTAAGGGTGAGGCTAAAAAAGTTCTTGCATTGGGTCCCTGTCTTCCTTCAAAATTTCTATTAGAAGTAGAGATACAATATTTACCAGCAGGAATTTTATCTTCATTCATTCCTAAACAGGCCGAACAACCGGGCTGACGTAATACAAACCCTGCTTCTTCAAATACTTTATGAATCCCCTCCGCCCTTGCTTGTTTTTCTACCTGCTGGCTTCCAGGAACAATCCAAACTTCCACTCCCTCAGCTTTTTTCTTTCCCTTTACAAAGGAAGCAACCATTCTTAAGTCTTCGATTCTGGAATTGGTACAACTTCCTATAAAAACATAATCTACTTTTTGTCCTATAATAGAATTTCCCGCCTGCAGTCCCATGTATTTCAAAGATTTTTCAAAGGAAGGCTTTTCCTTATCTTCTATTTCATGAAGAGATGGAATATGTCCGCTAATACCAATGCCCATTCCAGGATTGGTTCCATAGGTTATCCAGGGTTCAATCGCTTCTGCATCGATAAAAATCTCTTTATCAAAAGTTGAATTCGCATCACTATATAACGTTTTCCATTGTTCGATTTTTTTATCCCACTGCGACTGACCCGGAGCAAATAATTTTCCTTTCATGTAGCTGAACGTGGTTTCATCCGGGGCGATTAATCCGCAACGGGCACCCATTTCAATACTCATATTGCAGATGGTCATGCGCGCCTCCATACTTAAATCACGAATAGCAGAACCCGCAAACTCTACTGCATAACCTGTAGCACCACTCGAAGAAATCATCGATAGAATATAAAGTACAATATCTTTCGATACAACTCCTCTTTTAAGTTTCCCCTCTACCACAATGCGCATGAGCCTGGGTTTGGTTTGCAACAAACACTGGGTAGCCATTACCATTTCAACTTCGCTGGTTCCAATACCAAAGGCAATTGCACCAAATGCGCCATGCGTAGACGTATGGCTATCGCCACATACAATCGTCATACCTGGTTGGGTAATTCCCAATTCAGGTCCTATCACATGAACAATACCCTGGAATGGATGACCCAGGCCATATAATTCTACCTGATGCTCCTCACAATTTTTTTTGAGTGCCTCTACCTGCAGGCGGCTCAATTCTTCTTTTATTGGTAAATGCTGATTAACGGTTGGTACATTGTGATCGGCAGTTGCAATAGTTTGTGCAGGTCGAAATACTTTTATACCACGGCTATTTAATCCATTAAATGCCTGTGGACTGGTTACTTCATGAATAAAATGTTTATCGATATAAAGAACAGACGGGCCATTCTCAATAGTTTTGATAATATGCTGATGCCATATTTTTTCGAAGAGTGTAGAACCCCCTGAATCACCCGAAGGGATACTTTGTAAGAAGTTATTATTTTTGGAATCAGTCATTATTTTGAAATTCTTTTTTATGTACGCTTCGTATCAATTTGTGTTTGGTTATTATTAGTTATTCTGTTTTCAAATGTCACCCTTCGGGCGATTCAGGGGGCTTTAAAAATACGTGGCGCAGAAGCGCCACGTCAAACAAAACTACGAACATGAGAAATTTAGCTATGATGCTACTATTGCTTCTGCCTGATATACAGTAGCCATCTGTACCAGGTCCTCATCCTTAACTTCTTTCTTTTGATCAGCCACTTTCAAAAAAGTTACATACAATACATCTACATCATTACGATTATACTGGTAACCCAATTTTTGAAATCGGTGAGCCAGCGCACTTCGGCCACTACGTGCCGTTAATACTATCTTTGACTCTCCCGCTCCCACTTCTTCCGGATTAATTATTTCATACGTCAAGGAATCTTTCAAAAATCCATCCTGGTGAATACCCGATGAATGAGAAAACGCATTGCTGCCTACAATTGCTTTATTAGGTTGAACCGGCATTCTCATGATATCACTTACTAACCGGCTCATAGGGTTCAGCATCTCAGATTTAACATCTGTGTAAAACCCTAAATGTTTATGCTGTTTGATCACCATCACTACTTCTTCGAGCGAAGTATTACCCGCTCTTTCACCCAATCCATTAATAGTACATTCAATTTGCCTGGCACCTCCCATAATTCCGGCAATAGAGTTAGCGGTAGCTAAGCCTAAATCGTTATGACAATGGCAACTCAATACTGCTCTATCAATGTTAGGAACATTATTGCGTAGATAATTCATTTTATCGCCATACTGATAAGGCAAACAATAGCCCGTTGTATCGGGAATATTAACGGTGGTAGCGCCTGCCGAAATAACTGCTTCAACTACTCTTGCCAGATAATCATTATCGGTGCGGCCTGCATCTTCTGCATAAAACTCTACATTATCGGTGTAGTTTCTGGCCCATTTTACACATTGAACAGCTCTTTGTAAAATTTCTTCCCGGGTAGAATTGAATTTAGATTTTATATGAAAATCTGAAGTACCTATTCCGGTATGAATACGCGGAAATTTTGCATGCTTTAATGCTGCGCCGGCAGTTTCGATATCTTTTTGAACGGCCCTGCTCAATCCGCAAACAGTTGCTCTTTTAAGTGTTTTTGATATTTGTTCAACGCTTTCAAAGTCTCCAGGACTGGAAATTGGAAATCCCGCTTCAATAATATCTACACCCAGTTCTTCCAATTGAAGGGCCAATTCAACTTTTTCTTTGGTATTTAACTTACACCCGGGAACCTGCTCCCCGTCGCGTAAAGTAGTATCAAAAATAAAAATCTTGTTGGCAGACATATTTAAAATTTAAAACCGATCAAATAAAATAAAGGCTGGCTTAGTTTTGAGGTATTTATATTATACTTGTAAAACGACCTGCTTCTCCGAAGTTATTTGATTACAAGTGCTGTATAAAATCAAAAAAACTGGTATTTTACACAGTTAAAAGAGGGGCAGAATGCCTGTAATGCAATACCAACAAGGATTTTAACCATATTTGAATACGATGCCCAACCGGTCTGCCGACTCATTATTTTTATTGATTAAGTCTCTTGAAAAGTCAGAGAAACGGAACTTCAAGCTCTATGTTAAGCGCCATTCGGGTGGTGAGGATCTAAAGATTGTTCAATTGTTTGATGCCCTTGATAAGATGCAGGAATATGATGAAGAAGAAGTCCTCAAAAAAAATAAAGCCATTCGAAAGCAACAGCTATCGAATATGAAGGCACATTTATACCGGCAATTATTATCGAGCCTTCGGTTGATTAAAAACGAAAACAATATTGATATCCAATTGCATGAGCAAATGGACTTTGCCCGGATACTCTATAACAAGGGCCTATACCTGCAAAGTTTGAAGGTATTAGACAAATTAAAAGAGCTTGCAAGGGAACATCACCAGCTTACTTACTTACAGCAGGTTTTATTTTTTGAAAAAAAGATTGAAACCTTATATATCACCCGAAGTATGCAGGATCGCGCTGGTCAATTGGCCAATGAATCAGAAGAAGTAACCAACAGACTATTATTAATTACACAGCTATCCAATCTTTCGCTGGAACTATACAGTTGGTATATTAAAAATGGCCATGCGCGCAATGAAAAAGACATTAGTGCTATCAGTGCATTTTTTGAAAAGCATTTCCCGGACAAAGCAAGGCAGGTAAATGGTTTTTATGAACAATTGTATTTGTTTCAGAGCTATTGCTGGCTGGCATTTATTAAACAAGATTTTTTAACCTACTACCGCTATACACAAAAATGGGTGGATCTTTTTGAACATGATCAATTTATGATAGAAGTAGAAACCGGCCACTATATAAAAGGAATGCATAATTTATTGGGTGCACATTTCGATTTGCAGAACTACACAAAATTTAACGAAGTGCTTAAGCACTTTGAATTGTTCTCGCACACAAAAACCGTTTCACAAAATGATAATAATAAAATTCTTGTTTTTGTGTATCTCAGTATATCTCTGCTCAATAAACATTTTACGGAAGGAACTTTTAGCGAGGGAACTACCCTTGTTCCTCAGATCGAAGTGAAGCTAAAAGAATATGAACTTTATCTTGACCGGCACCGGGTGCTGGTATTCTATTATAAGTTTGCATCATTGTATTTTGGGAGTGGTGATTATGAAACGACCATTGATTACCTGAATAAGATCATAAACTGGAAGATGGATTTACGCACAGATCTTCAGTGTTATGCCAGGTTACTTCACTTAATTGCGCATTATGAACTTGGAAATTATGATTTGCTTGAATTCTTAATTAAATCAGTGTATCGCTTTATGGGTAAGATGGAAAGCCTGAGCCTGGTAGAAGAAGAAATATTTAAGTTTCTTCGTTTATCGTTCAGAGTTACCACCAAAGGGTTGCAGCCGGAATTTGAAAAATTACTCGAGAAGCTTAAAAAACAGGAACGCAACCAATTCGAAACAAGGGCCTTTGTATATCTTGATGTGATCAGTTGGTTAGAAAGTAAAATCAGCAGGGTGCCCGTACAAACGGTGATTCGAAAGAAATTTTTGGAGCGGAAGAAAGGGTAATAGTTTTATACTTAAAAATCAATTGCTTCTTTTTAAGATTTTTCTTTGGCACTACCTTTAAAACGAACGCTTAACTGGAAAAAGGGATTTATTACAAAACCATCGCCTCGCAATACAAATTTTATGACCGGAATTATACACTTTGAAACATTTTTACTAACGGGTATTCTATTAAATCTTACTCCAGGAAATGATACCATTTTTATTATTACGAAAAGTATTGCACAAGGGAAAAAAGCAGGCATTATTTCAGCGTTAGGTATCAGCACCGGCAGCATTATTCATACGTTATTTGCCGCTTTTGGTCTATCTATAATAATTGCAAAATCCATAGTGCTATTCAATATCATTAAATATGCAGGGGCTGTTTATTTACTTTATATTGGCTATATGATGCTTACAGAAAAAAAGGAACTATGCTCTGACAAAATAAACCCGCGCAATTCAATTAGTTATTTTCAACTATACAGAGACGGTATTATTACAAACGTGCTGAATCCAAAAGTTGCGTTATTTTTTATCGCGTTTCTTCCTCAATTCATTGACCCAACTTATAAAAATACTGTTATACCTTTTCTTATCCTTGGATTAACATTTATAACAACAGGACTGATTTGGTGCATGATACTGGCTAGTTTTGCTTCAGCTATTCTTCAAAAATTAAAAGGCAATAGAAAATTTTCGAGCTATATTAATAAAGTTTGTGGCTTAACTTTAATTGGACTTGGGATAAAAGTAGCACTTACTGATAGGAAATAGGAAACTATAGGTTTTGTTTTATACGGATCGAATCTCCGATACTCATTCTATTTAATATCTTTTGTAAGAAAATATAAAAGAGTTAAGGCTAAAAGTTGATTGTTAGCATTACTGCTCTTTTTGTTAGTTTACTGGTAACTAAATTTTCGTTGAATATCCTGTTGATAATTTTCCAGATTAATAACGATATAATGATAAGTAAAAAAAATGGCAACTCTTCCGGGTTGCCATTATCGTTATTTATTACTGTTGTTTGGCCCGTTTTCTTTGTTACATTCCATTTGTACATGGTGCTTGTCAAAGTATTTCGGCTTACCAACAGTAGCGAATAATGTACCGAATGTAATTATAGCGCTTGCTATTGCGATTAAAAATCTTGATTTCCTTTTCATTTGTTTATTTTTAAAAATTAATAATTTTAATTGCCGCATTTGCCGTTAAACCGGTTTTGCATTTTTTCTTTAAATGAACTAAACTCCTCCTCATTCATTCCTCTAATTTTTTCAGCAAAAGCAAACGGAGGCATACCCATTCCCATCTGCGAAAATCTTCCAGCCATTCTTGCTCTACCCATTCCAAAAGGAGTGAAGATAAACTTTAGCAATAATACAATATTAATCGTTTAGTAATTTAGTGATAGGTATTTCTTTAAGCTGCATACCTGACATGGCTTACATGAAAATACTTTTGCACCTGCGTTCTGTCACTTTTTCTTTTGTACATAAAATCTTCAACATTAATTCGCATTTGCG
>JANNEK010000219.1:0-14361 GCA_031378605.1 Chitinophagaceae bacterium
GACTACAATAAATTAGTAATAAGTCAGGCAGGTATAGCATCAACTCTTTACCAACTAAATGGATCGATTCATGCGATCAATAGCAGTGATTTTTCATCCGGGGAAAAGGTGAGCTCTTCAGCGACCTTAGAAAAATTAAAACTTTTTTATGAGGAGCAACTAACACCCATATCAAGAAAACTTATAAAGAATTGGCCCGAAAAAATGAAAGTGTACGCAGCAGATCATTATGAATATAAAGTAAGAGATAAAATTATTGAACTACCAATGTTCAGTAAGAGTTTGAGCGGAACGCGCATACCCAAATTATTATTACCTACTTATAAAGATTGGGGTGATATTTTAAAATGGCAGGCACAGGAAAATGTGCCAGGGCATTTTCCATTTACGGCAGGTGTGTTTCCATTAAAGCGTGAGGGAGAAGACCCTACCCGGATGTTTGCCGGGGAAGGCGGCCCGGAACGAACTAATAAACGATTTCATTATGTAAGTATTGGACAGCCTGCTATACGTTTATCAACCGCCTTTGATTCCGTTACACTGTATGGAGAAGATCCCGCGCATAGGCCAGACATTTATGGTAAAGTGGGTAATAGTGGAGTAAGTGTTGCTACGGTAGATGATGCAAAAAAACTATATAGTGGTTTCGATCTTTGCGATCCGAAAACGTCTGTAAGTATGACCATCAATGGTCCTGCTCCCATTCTCCTTGCCTTTTTTATGAATGCAGCTATTGATCAACGTGTGGAGAAATATTTAGAAGTGAATAGTCAATGGTCGATAGTGAATGAAGTATTTGCTAAGAAATTTAAATCTGCGCCCAAACCAGTTTATCACAATTCATCCGCACCGGAACGATTGCCGGAAGGGAATAGTGGATTAGGATTAAAATTACTCGGGTTGAGTGGAGAGGAAGTATTGCCTGCAGATATCTATAATAAAATTAAAGCAGAAGCCATTTCACAGGTGAGAGGTACTGTTCAGGCCGATATACTAAAAGAAGACCAGGCACAAAATACCTGTATTTTTTCTACAGAGTTTGCATTGAAGTTAATGGGTGATGTTCAGCAATATTTTATTGAAAACAATATTCGAAACTTTTATAGTGTATCCATCAGTGGTTATCATATAGCCGAAGCCGGAGCGAATCCCGTTACTCAATTGGCCTTTACCTTATCGAATGGATTTACCTATGTAGAATATTACCTGAGCCGCGGAATGAAAATTGATGATTTTGCACCAAATCTCTCGTTCTTTTTTAGTAATGGTATGGATCCCGAGTATAGTGTAATCGGACGCGTTGCTCGTCGTATTTGGGCAAAGGCAATGAAGTATAAATACAAAGCAAATAAGCGCAGCCAGCTATTGAAATATCATATTCAAACATCTGGAAGAAGTTTACATGCGCAGGAAATTGATTTTAATGATATCCGAACTACATTACAGGCCTTGTATGCCATTTATGATAATTGCAATTCACTTCATACTAACGCATATGATGAAGCGATTACTACCCCAACAGAAGAGAGTGTACGCAGGGCAATGGCAATACAATTAATTATTAACCGTGAATTGGGAACAGCAAAGAATGAAAATCCGAACCAGGGTTCTTTTTTAATGGAAGAACTAACCGACCTGGTAGAAGAGGCTGTGATGAGTGAGTTTAACCGTTTATCAGAACGCGGAGGTGTATTGGGAGCCATGGAAAGAATGTATCAACGAAATAAAATTCAGGAAGAAAGTTTGCACTACGAACATATGAAGCACACCGGAGAACTTCCATTAGTAGGAGTTAATACTTTTCTTAATAAAAAAGGAAGTCCAACAATAATCCCCAGCGAAGTAATTCGAAGCACAACGGAAGAAAAGGAACAGCAAATACAAAATTTGAAGGCTTTTCACCAACGCAACGAACAGGTAGCTATTACAGCCCTCAAAAAATTACAGCAGGTTGCCGTTGCCAATGAAAATATTTTTGCCGAGCTAATGGAAACGGTGAAATATTGTTCTCTCGGACAGATTACCCATGCATTGTATGAAGTGGGTGGACAGTACCGGAGAAATATGTAATTTTTGAAGTCAAAATTTTATAATTTAAAAGAAGAGTATACTCTTGATTCTTATTGAAATGTTTGTAGTTAAATTAAAAACTTTTAAATAATTCAATTTTCAGATTCTGTGATAGTATAATCTTCTTATTTTATCACTACTCGTTTCATTCGTTGTGCAGTAATAATTTCTACTACTTTCTTTTCCAATATATGATGGAGGGGTAATAACATGGCGATCAATACAACTTTTATTCCGAGTACTTTCCAGGGTTCTCCATGGGTGAGATGATGAATCTGCTGATCGGCAATTAGAATTATAAATTCAAAAAAGAAAATAAAAGAAATAAATCCCAAAGCTTTTATCCAACCAATGGGTACCCGTAAAAAGCCAAAAGAAACCAATAGAATAAAAAGCATAAGTATTCCCATAACAATGGCAGTATATTGAATGTTATGCTGGCGTTGTAAGATTTCTTCATCTTCTTTTGCTTTACGCTCTTTTCGTTTACTCTCCGCATCAATTTCCATGGAGATAATATCTTTTTCCTTGCTTAATACTTCCAGTGTATCTTTTAATTTTGTGTAGATGCTTGAATAGAACAATGCATTTTTAAAATCTCCGGTTTCCCTATAACAACTATCGAGAAAGGATACGGCTGATTTTGATCCTTCCAGATTATTGGCTTTTTCACATAATTCTTTTGCTCTTTGCAAGTAAGTGATTGCTTCTTTTTGACGTCCCATTTTTCTCAAAGCATATCCATATTCAATAAAAAATTGTGCTTTTGAATAGATATTCGTTTCTTTTTCAAATGCTGGTAAGGCTTTTGAATAATAATAATTTGCAGAGTCATACCGGTTCATTTCAAGAAATATACTTCCTATTCCTTTATATAGCGAACTACTCAAATTTAATTTAATCAGAAAATCAGAAACTTCAGGATGGCTCCGTAAATAGTCGAGCCCCTTTTGTGTTTCATGGCTGGCAAAAAAATTATTCAATATACTTAGGCTGGCATTTGCCTTGCCGGAGAAATTTTTTAGACTATCTGCCATCTTCATAGAACGTTCATAATAATTTCGTGCAATGGCAAATTTTTCATCGCTTTGATAAAACCCTCCTATCATGCGGGTATTGTTCATAAGGTCAACCAAATTCTTTTGTTTCCTGTCGTATTCAATGATCTTACTATAATAATCAATCGCTTTTTCATAATTATTTATAGATGAAAAAAACTCTGCCAGGTTTCTATAACAGTTAACCAATAACCAGTCCTTGTCTTTATGCCTCGTTTGATCAGCAATGTTAAAGGCACTCAAAAGATTTTTAAAACAATTGAGCTTTTCATCCCTTAATAAATAATTTCTACCCATCGCTACATATCCAATTACCCGTAACGAATCGTCTCCAAAATCATTTGCCAGGGCAATCGCAGTATTATTTGTTTCCAGTGCTTTTTCGCTACGGCCACTGTTTCGGTGAATTCTAACCATGGTTAGCATCGCAATAATATTCTCTCTTTCTAAACCTGTACCCTCTTTCGTAATCTTTAATGCTTCGTTTGTATATTTTTCGGATTTGTCAAGGAGTAATTGAATACCTGGTTGGTTTAAATAGGCTCTTGCGATGGTTATTCGGATACCTGCCATTTTTTTGCGGTCGCGCGTTTCTTCTGCAAGAAAGATGGCTTCATTAATATATTGTTCTGCCTCCTTTTCATTAATGAGCACTTCAATTTCGATGATTCCTTCAAGGATTGATAATTTCTTTTCAACAGTTTTTGCATCGCTTAATTCTTTTTTTAACCTTGCAACAGTAGTATCAGTTTGCGCAACCAGGTTGCTGCTCATAAAGATTAGTAAAAAGCAGTTTAATAATTTTCTCATGATGTAACCGGTTTGATAAAGAATACAATCTTACTATATAGTTTGCTAAGAAAAAAATTCAACAAAAAGGAAAACTACTCTAAAAGACCTGCACAGGTGAGTATTCTTTCGTATTACTGTTGACAAACGATTGTTATTAAATCATATCACGGTAATGTGCTATTTTTACTCTTTGTTTTATTTACTATTTTTTTATAAAATAGCGAATTGCCAGCCATTTTTCAGATTAAATTTTTTAGATGACAGCAGAGCACCAGCGCCTGGCAGTAAATGCATTGAAAACAATTCCGCTTGTACAATGGGGACCTTACCTCAGTGAACGGCAATGGGGAACAGTGCGTGAGGATTATAGTCCTTACGGAGACGCCTGGCATTATTTTCCTTTTGATCATTCTCATTGCAGAGTATACCGTTGGGGTGAAGATGGATTAGCGGGCATATCCGATTATTTACAAAACCTTTGTTTTTCAATTGCACTTTGGAATGGAAAGGATCCTATTTTAAAAGAGCGTTTGTTTGGATTGGGTAACAGCGAAGGGAACCATGGAGAAGATGTAAAGGAATTGTATTATTATCTTGATAATATTCCTACACATCATTATATGGAATATTTGTACAAATATCCTCAGCAGGAATTTCCGTATAAACAATTACGCGATGAGAACCGAAGCCGCGGGCATATGGATACTGAATATGAGATTCTGGATACTGGTGCATTTAATGATAACCGTTATTTTGATGTACAGATAACATATGCCAAACAAAGCGAAGACGATATTTTTATAAGAATAGATATTAAGAACCGGTATAATTCGACCGCCGAAATTCAGGTACTTCCCACCTTATGGTTTTACAACCGCTGGTCGAACAAACAAATGGTTGAAAAGCCTTCTATTTCATTTTTAAGTAAAACTTCAGTAAAGGCATCTCATGAAACAATCGGCAATTATTATTTTTATTTTCAACACGCAGATGATATGCTGTTTACAGATAATGAAACCAATACCGAAGTAGTAATGGGAATTCCTAATGAAACTATTTTTGTTAAAGATGCGTTTCATCATGCAGTAATTAATAATGAGAATACAGAATTGCTTCGAAATAGAAAAAAAGGTACAAAATTTTCGCCCGTATATAAATTGAAAATTGCCGGAGGCGAAACAAAAACACTCTATTGCCGGCTAAGCAATCAGTTAATGGATAATGCTTTTGTAAGGGGATTTAAAGATGTATTCACCATTCGCAAACAGGAAGCAGATGATTATTATGCGGCTATCCTTCCAAAGGGAATGAATGCTGATAGGGCAATGATTCAACGCCAGGCTTTGGCGGGGTTACTATGGAGTAAACAGTATTACCATTTTGATGTTGAACGTTGGTTAAGTACAAGTGATGGAATTACACCGGTGAGCAATGGAAAAATGACCGGTCGCAATAGCGACTGGAAGCATTTAAAAAATCAGGATATTATTTCGATGCCCGATAAATGGGAATATCCCTGGTATGCAGCATGGGATCTTGCCTTTCAATGTATATCTATGGCTGTGGCTGATCCCACCTTTGCAAAACATCAATTATTGCTGATCATGCGGGAGTGGTATATGAAACCTGATGGACAATTGCCTTCCTATGAATGGAATTTTGGTGATGTTAACCCGCCCGTTCAGGCATGGGCCGCTCTGCAGGTTTATTATATCGAAAAAAAGAATACAGGTAAGGGAGATATTGTGTTTCTTAAAAAAGTATTTCAAAAATTACTAATAAACTTCACCTGGTGGATTAACCGAAAAGATGTTAAAGGGGATAGTATTTTTGAAGGAGGATTTTTGGGATTAGACAATATTGGTGTGTTTAACCGGAGCTTTCATTATTCGGGCGAAATACAATTGGAGCAGGCCGATGGCACGAGTTGGATGGGTACCTATGCGTTAGATATGATGGATATGGCTATTGAAATTGCCTTACAGGATGCAGCATTTGAAGATACCGCTACCAAATTTTTTGAACATTTTGTTTTAATTGCAGAGGCGTTGAATGAGCATCATTTGTGGAATGAAGAAGATAAATTTTTTTATGATGTATTGTGCGTAGCCGGGGCAGATCCGGTTCCTTTGCGTATACAGTCAATAGTTGGATTAACACCTTTGTTTGCCGTATCCACGATTGATAAAGCTGCGCTTGATAAACTGGAAGATTTTAAAAAACGCATCAAATGGTTTGAAAGCTATCGTTTAAAGAATAAGAAGTTTTGGCCTACAGAAGAAAGAGAAGACGGGGAGCAGTTGCTTTTATCCCTGGTTCCCAAAGAACGCCTCGAGTATTTGTTGGAACGGATTTTAGATGAAGATGGATTTTTATCGGAAGGTGGTATCAGGGCATTATCAAAATACCATGAAAAAAACCCCTATTCGGTTACACTAGACGGAAATCCTTATACAATACGATACGACCCCGGCGATTCTACCTCAGATATGTTTGGTGGTAACAGCAATTGGAGAGGGCCGGTATGGATGCCTATCAACTTTCTTATTATTCAATCTATTCGAAAGTATGGTGAATACTATGGTGATCATCTGTTGGTTGAATATCCAAAAGGCTCAGGTAATAAAATAAATTTGACACAAGTTGCCCATGCACTAACTAAAAGAGTAATTAGTTTATTTGAAAAAGATGCAGAAGGCAATCGCCGTTGCTATGGAAAATACAATTGGTTTTATAAGTTACCAGGTAATGAACATCTTGTTTTATTTTTCGAATATTTTCATGGAGATAATGGAACCGGTTTAGGCGCCAGTCATCAAACGGGTTGGACGGCATTGGTTGCTGAACTAATAAGTGGCTATGGGCAAATGAATGAAGAGGGCATTTAAAATAGCTGATTGGCTTTAACAGAATAACCTCACTCAACCTTTTTAGTTATCTTTAATGCTTTTGAAAAAGGGGATTGCTATAATCAATTGCGATTTCCGCTTAAATCATTACTATTGCGCTTTACAGAATTTGATTTTAACCCAGGTTTATTAGAAGGTATTGAGGCTTCCGGATACGAAACAGCTACACCAGTACAGGAGCTTGTTATACCAGCAGTAATGGCAGGTAAAGATATTATCGCTTCTGCTCAAACAGGTACCGGAAAAACGGCTGCGTTTTTATTGCCGATGATGCATCAATTACTCAAGCATCAATCTGATGGAAAAGTAGGGGCATTAATTATTGTACCCACGCGTGAATTAGCGATTCAAATTTCTCAACATCTCGAAGGGCTTTCTTATTTTACCAATTTGAGTTCTATTGCTATTTATGGAGGAAATGATGGCCAAAATTTTGTTGCTGAAAAGAAGGCATTGCAGATGGGTGCCGATATTATTGTATGTACACCCGGCCGTATGATTGCCCATATCAATATGGGCTATTCAAATATGAAAGGATTACAATTTTTGGTATTGGATGAAGCCGATCGAATGCTTGATATGGGTTTTCAGGATGATATTAACCGTATTATTCAAGAGCTTCCGGCAAAACGACAAACCTTATTATTTTCGGCTACGATGCCAGATAAAATAAGGCAAATGGCAAGACGAATTTTACAAAATCCACTTGAGTTTAATATTGCAATTTCCAAACCACCCGAAAAAATTGTTCAAAAAGCTTTTATTGTTTATGATGCTCAAAAACTATCCTTAGTTAAGGAGGTACTTAAAACAACCCCGTATAAAAGCGCCTTAATTTTTTGCAGCCGTAAGCAAAATGTAAAGGATCTTACCCGTATTTTACTGCAAAGTAAATTTGAAGTAGCCGAAATGCACAGCGATCTGGAACAATCCAAAAGAGAAGAAGTGATGAATGGATTTATAAGTGGAAGGGTTCCCGTATTAATTGCAACGGATATCCTTAGTCGGGGAATTGATGTAGACACTATTGACCTGGTAATAAATTATGATGTACCAAACGATGGCGAGGATTATGTACATCGTATCGGACGTACGGCAAGAGCAGAAGCGGATGGTGTTGCTTTTACTTTTGTAGGTGAAAAGGAACAAAATAAATTTGCTGTAATTGAACAATTACTTGGGAAGTCGGTAGAAAAAGGAATAGTTCCGGAATCATTGGGTCCGGTACCAAACTACCAACCACGAACCCGAAGTGGAGGAGGAGGACAAGGCAATCGCCGCTCTTTTCATCATAAGAAGCGATAATATTTTATTAATTGGTTTAACCATGCTTTATGGGCCTTTTAAAAAGCCAGTTTATTTTTTGTATCCTTATTTTTTCCGGGATGGCTTGTTCTCATAATGTTTATAAGGCAACAAATAAATCATACAGAAAACAAACAAAAGAATATACAATCTTATTACGCCAGTACCCAATCAGCGATTCAATCAGCAATGCTCCTTTTTTTGCAGGCACTACCAATTTTTCAGTCCGCCGTCCTAATTATATTGTAATACATCATACGGCTCAAAATACCTGTGATGAAACACTCAAGACTTTTACCTTGCCAAAAACCCAGGTAAGTGCTCATTATGTAATTTGCCGGGATGGCATTGTTTTTCATATGCTGAATGACTATTTCCGTGCACACCATGCAGGAATAAGTCGTTGGGGAAATAATACCGACCTCAATAGCAGTAGTATTGGAATTGAAATTGATAATAACGGGAACGAACCTTTTACTGAATTGCAAATGAATAGCCTCTTAAGTTTGCTGGGCAGATTAAAACGTGCGTTCAATATTCCCCAGGCAAATTTTCTGGGACATGCAGATGTGGCACCAGGACGAAAGGTGGATCCCAGTCGGTTTTTTTCCTGGAAAATTTTGGCTGATAACGGATATGGTTATTGGTACGATACTACTGGTATTGTAGTACCACCCGATTTTAATTCGCTTCAGGCCATGCGAATTATTGGCTATCAAATAAAAGATACAGGCATTGCGATACAATCGTATAAAATTCATTTTGTTCCCCAGGATACGTCACTAATAATAAATGAGTCTGATCGGAAAATATTATTTGACTTAATGCGAAAGTATCAATAATCAATGCAATTCACCGGCCACTTCATGATCGTCGTACAGATCTCTTAGTTTCAGCAATTCATTTTTGTATCTACCTATTAAAGATGCGTATTTCGTTGAATGTATTAGGTTATGTTGCTCAGATGGATCTTTAACAAGATCGTAGAACTCCCATTCATTATAGGTATAGAAATATATTAGTTTGTATTGTTTACCTCGAATTCCAAGATGGGGTGCTACATGATGATCTTCCGGATACTCATAATAGTGATAATATAAATAGCTTCGAAGTAGTTTTACCTTGCTGTCCTGCATCGCAGCGCGCAGGCTTATCCCTTGCATCCAGGAAGGAATCGATACACCAGCCACATCCAGCATGGTAGGTGCAAAATCGATATTCTGTACTAATTCATCAGAGATCATTCCCGCTTTTATTTTTCCTGGCCATCTCATTAACAACGGAGCGCCCATCGAAACATCATACATCCAACGTTTATCAAACCACCCATTTTCACCAAGGTAAAAACCCTGGTCGCCGGTATAGATGACAAGTGTATTGTTGGTTAGGCCATTTTTATCGAGATAATCAAGTAACTCTCCCGTGTTTTCGTCGATCGATGACACGCAGGCCATATAATCTTGCATGTACCATTGGTACTTCCATGCTAGTAATTTCTTTTTGTTAGTATAGTATTTTTGCACCAGCCTGCCCCGTTCCGCATAAATGACTTTCATTGCATTTCTTTCGTCTTCGGGTATACGCGCAAATATGGACGCATATTCCTTTGCTTCTTCCTTAGTAGTTTTGAATTCGGGTATATTTTCAAGGTAGATGGGATCGATTTTTAGATCCGTGCAAAGGGACATATCTTTTAAAATACTCATTTGCTGGTTCTGCCAAGCCTTACTATGCAGGGTCATATCTTCATATAATGTTGGAGGCTCGGGGTACATTCGGTTAGAGGTTGTCTGCAAAAATTTCAATGGAGGAATCCAGTTTCGATGAGGGGCTTTGTGATGAAGCAATAACAGGAAAGGTTTGTTTTTTGTACGCTGATCAAGCCATTGGATGGCTTGTTTAGTAATTACATCTGTAGTGTATCCTTTTTCAGTAATCGTATCACCGGTCATGGTAATCATTTTAGGATCATTATATACGCCCTGGCCGGGTAATATTTTCCAGTAGTCGAAACCGGTAGGATAAGAATGTAAATGCCATTTACCGATAAGAGCCGTTTGGTAACCCGCTAGCTGTAATAACAGTGGCATGGTTGTTTTCGAAGTATCAAAAATTGTTCGATTATCTTTAATTGCATTTTTATGGGAATGCTGACCGGTCAGTAAGGTTGCGCGTGCCGGGCTACAAATAGAATTTCCAACAAATGCTTTTGTAAACAGCATTCCCTCCCTGGCAATTCGATCTATATTGGGAGTATTAACAAAGCGTTTATTATAGGCGCTGATTGCGTCTGCATCATGGTCATCACTCATAATATAAATAATATTTGGTGCTTGCTGGCAAAAGGCGGCAGACTGAAAGAATAAAAAGAATAGTAGAATGCGCATAAGAAAATATTAGCCTGCTAAGATACAGTTTATAGATTCATGTAGATTTGAGGAAAATAACGGGTATGGAATTTGGTCGTGTTACTGAATTAGATCAAATTAATTTTAGTTTGCCGTCAGAGCCTCACTATAATAGTCATATACTGACAGGCAAATCAATTAACAATGCAAGGGTATATATCGGTTGTGCCAAATGGGGACGTTCTGAATGGGTTGGGAAAATTTATCCCCCTAAAACTAAAGAGAAAGATTTTCTTCAACACTATGTTGAACATTATAATTGTATTGAATTAAATGCTACACATTATAAGGTGTATGGGGCTGCAGGCATTGCTAAATGGAAAGAAAAGGCAAAAGGAAAAGATTTTTTGTTTTGCCCCAAAATGTACCAGGGAATAACACATCGCGGTAGTTTAAAAGGAAAGGAATTTATTACTGCCGAATTCTTTCGGGGTATTGTTGCCTTTGAAGAACAGCTCGGGCCGGTTTTTGTACAAGTAAGCGATCGTTTTTCTCCCAATCGTCGGAAAGAACTATTCAATTACCTTGATTCATTGCCGAAAGACTTACAGTTTTTTTTAGAAGTAAGACACCCAGACTGGTTCCTTAAACCTGCTATACAACAAGAATTAGTTGAAACATTATCTGCTATGAATATAGGTGCTGTTATTACTGATACTGCTGGTAGAAGAGAATGTGCTCACATGCATTTAACTATTCCCAAAACATTTATTCGCTATGTAGGCAATAGCTTACACGAAAGTGATTATAAACGTATCGATGTATGGATAGAACGTATGAAGTATTGGTTAGATAAGGGAATACAGGAATTATATTTCTTCATGCATATGCACGATGAAGCAACTTCGCCTGAACTAACGGTTTACCTGGTTGATAAAATGAATGCAGCCTGCGGATTGAATTTGATAAAGCCAGGATTTATTGATAAGAGTGAACAGGGTAGTTTATTTAAATGAATAGCTAATTCACTTTGCCAACTGGCAGTGATGAAAAATGAAATTGTGTGTAATAGATCAATAGATGTTTGGTGAGCGTGAAATAAGTTAGAATAATTCTCCTAACTCTTTTTTCAACGTTTCTTTTTTATTCCTTGAAACAGGTACCTGGGTTAAATTTTCAAGCAATAGATAACCGCCATCTTCTTTAATCCAGCTTTTTATATACTTTTTATTTACAAGGTGAGATTGATGGCAACGAATAAATCCATAACCACTTAATAGTTCTTCATATTCAAATATTGGTTTTGATACAATCAACTTTTCACTAGTTGTAAGATAGAATGTAGTGTAGTTATTGGAGGATATACAATGAATGATCTGCTTCGTAAATACAAACCTGGTTTCTTTAAGTGTTGTAAGTGCTAACCGATGCTCTTCCTTATGTTGCTGTTGTTGAAGAAGCTCAATCAAATTTTCTAATTGAACGTTTTTTGATTTTAGAAGAACCTTGTCTATTGCCTTTTGAACAGCTTTTTTTAATTCTTCTACAGCTACTGGTTTTAATAAATAATCAAGGGCAGAAAATTTTACAGCCTGTATCCCAAATTGATCATAAGCCGTTACGAAAATAACTTCAAACATACGGTCATGTAAAGATTGCAATAATTCAAAACCATTTTTCCCTGGCATTTGTATATCCAAAAAAACAAGATCAGGCATATGTTGCAACAGCATGAGTTCAGCCTCTTCGGCATTTTTTGCAGTGGCTAAAATTGAAACCTGTTTACAATGCTTTTGCAAGAGAGCAAATAGGTTGTCAATATTATTTTGTTCATCATCTATGATTACTGCTTTTACTAACATGTTAAAACCAATTTTCAAAGATTAATTGAACCGATGTGTGGTTAATTTTGTTGCTTTCAAAAGATAAATGAATTTTCTGGTTGCTCAATGATTCATTCAAGAGCATAATTCGCTCCTTCACTAAATTTATACCAAATCCATTCGATGGTGAAGATGCAGCATACCCGGACCCGTTATCCACAATTGATATTCTAAAATCTGATTTATTGATAGAAAAATGTATTTCCACGATTCCTTTTTCATAGAGCGGGCCTGCTCCATGTTTAATAGCATTCTCCACCAACGGTTGTATCAATAAGGATGGAATTTCAATTTCATTTGCGGGTAATGAATCTTGAACTGAAATTGTGTATTTAAAATGGAAACGTAATTGTTCAAGCGAAAGATAGGTCTCTAATAGTTTTACCTCTTCACTTAACGGCACATTCTCTGCATCTTTATTTTTTAAGGACTCTCTTAGCAGACTGCTGAATTCTGTAAGATAATGATTGGCATTGTCTATTTGATTATTATTGATTAGGCCCTGGATCGAGCCTAGTGCATTAAAAACGAAATGCGGATTCAATTGTGCCCGCAATGATTTTAATTGAGTATGTAATTTTTCTTTCTTTAACTTTTCAGACCTACTAATTTGTTGCTGTTTCCAAAGACGGTATATTAGAAAGAAAAGCAAGACGGCAAGTATCACAAAAATCATTCTGGCAACTGGACGCTGGTACCAAAATGGTTTTATCCGAAACGGATAGCTGATTGTATTATGCCGCTGCGAACGATAACGTATATTTAATAGATACTCACCCGGGGATAAATTTTGCAGCCAAATCAGATTATTGTCATATTCGTTACTCTTCCAATCAGTATAGGTCTTTGAATCTTTCTGCAATTGATATTCCAGAGCTTCTTTTTTATAAATGTCTCCCTGCAGGTAAAAAATAATATTGTTATCCTTAGCTGGTAAAATTAATTTTTTTGGTAAGAAGCTAATTGAATTAATTTCTTCTTTTGAATACAGCGATTGCCATTTTTTTTGTTCTTCTCTGGTTAAGGAATTAACCCATGATTTTTTTAACCTTGCCAGGAACCCATTGAGTTCTCCCGAAGGATAAATATTTAACAGGGCAGGTTTTATTTCCTCCCAGGTAACTGCTGAAAACGACAAAATGCTATCGACTGTCTTATTTCGAATTTGTGCAATCAGTAAATTATTCCAGGTTGTTTTGTATCCTCCCAAAAATGCCATTCCTTTTTTGAAATTATTCAATTGAAAACTATTGTCAGCAAATTGGGAAATAGCCGTCCATGGTTTCACAACTGTTTTTCCATTTAAGATTATCCTGTATTCATAAGTGTTGGCATTATTCGAAAAGATACCTGGTGCAAGAAAATATACTTCGGAAGAATCATACGTTGGGAACTGGAGGCTGTTATCGTTGAGGGCCTTATTAAACTTGAACAATGAACTATCAATAGTTATTTTATTAGACTTCCAGGCATTGTCAAAATAGGTATATACGCCATTATAGGGAATAGCAGTTACTATCGTTGGGTTGAGTGATTGATCACTACCAGCATAGGAAGTAGCATAATTAAACCAGTTAATATCCTTAAATGCCAAGGCGCTTTCCGACCATACTTCTTGTGCAGGCAGGCATTTTACTAATAAAATGAAGAATATTGAAAATAGTATTCTTATCATGTAATTAAAAGATAAATCCACAAGTTAATTCGGTAATTTATTTTGTTGACTACTTACTGGAAGGCTTTTTCCAGAAAATCTCCGAATTGTTTGTTTGGTACATTTTATAGGTTGTATTCGATTTTTTATTTTTTTCTTCGCGGGCATTGTATTGTTGATTGAAGTAGGCTAGTGGCGTTAAGGTTATATAACTTACTGTTTTTCCCTCTGCTTCTGTTTCAGTATTGTATTCACTGCTTATAGGACATTGGAGGAGATAAAGATTCTTGGCCATATAATTATAAAGATAGTCTTCCTTGGTTTTACTGACTTTGTTGTTCC
>JANNEK010000246.1:0-12500 GCA_031378605.1 Chitinophagaceae bacterium
ACTCCATTTGTTAAGACGTTGAATGAGTTTTAAATCGCCCAGCGCAAAAATTTTATCGTATTCTTCAATGCCAGTTTTAAATATTCCGACCACGGTTAATTTCCTGGGTCTTGGAGTTTCACCGTTCGATTGAATAAAAAAAATAAGCACCTGGTCATTAACTTTCAATTTAAGTTCTTTGGCCATGGTAGCGGAGAGGTTAATTTCGCTCTTATACCCGGTATCAGAAAATTGAATCCATCGTCCATCTACCAAAAAATCTTTAAGATTGGTAAAATCATAATCTCTTTCAATGCCTTTAAATAATACGCCTTCGATGGTTTCAGACGTTTTTAAGATAGCGTTTTTTGTTGCGAACGCTTGTACCTTTTTTATAGTTGAATTAATCTTTAAGAGATTTAAAACTGAATCGTTTTTCGGAACCGGGATCTCTTCCGCAATAGAAACCTGCAGCGCATTGTAATCCTGTACCCGGATATGGCCAAAAAAACTAAATACTTTGGTGCTGATCGTTTTTTGAAAGCCGCTTGCAAAACTCAGGGTAAGAATCATAACAGCTACACTTATTATAGTAGCAGCAATTGATAACCGGATAATAAACCGGGAAAAACTTCGCTGGGTATTAAAGGCAATTCGATTGGATATAAAACGGGCAACATTCACCGGCATGGTTTTAGTTTATCAAAAATAACCGCTCAAACACAACGGGCGAAGTATTTTTTTGTTTTTAACGAAGATTATGAACCCTTTTTCAGAAATGAAACTATTTTTATAGAATGAAAATTGCAATTACGGGCTTTTTCTTATCGCTGCTATCGTCGCTCCATGCACAACTACCAGATGCTGTTTACTCGCCTCGAATTAAATCAGCTCAACTATATCCTTACGGTAATCAGTTGGGTTTGCCGGTAATTCGTCTTAATAGTGGCGAACAATTGGAATTGCATTTTGATGACCTGGATGGAGGAGTAAGAAATTATGCATATACTTTTCAATTGTGCAATGCTGATTGGACAGTAGCAATGCTTAGTCAGTTTGATTTTATCAAAGGTTATTCTCAGATAAGACTCAATACTTATCGGGTTTCTTCGATCGCCTATACAAAATATACACATTATCAGGCATCATTACCCGATAGAAACTGCGTTCCTACCCGATCAGGAAATTATATCCTGAAAGTATTTAGAGATGGGGATACCTCAAAGCTCATTATCAGCAAACGGATGCTGGTAGTAGATGATAAAGCAATTACGGTAGCACAGATACAACAGCCATTTAACGGACAAATTTTTAGAACCCATCAAAAAATTCAATTAAAAGTTAACCTTAATGAACAGTTGAATATTGTAAATCACCTGCAACAACTTAAAGTGGTAATACTTCAAAACAACAGATGGGATAACGCAATTACCGACTTGCGCCCGAGCTTTTTTTCACGCAACCAACTTGAATTTAACACGGAAAACGACTGTATTTTCCCATCAGGCAAAGAATGGCGCTGGCTTGATTTAAGAAGCTTTCGATTGCAAAGCGACCGGGTAGCCACTGCAAACTATTCAACTACGGCAACGGAAGTGTTTGTAAAACCAGATATGGATCGATCGGCTCAGCGATTCAATTTTTTTCGCGATAACAATGGTATGTATATCATAGAATGTATTGAAAGTTTGAATCCCCTTTGGCAGGCCGATTACGCAACGGTGAATTTTAGTTTTGTTCCTCCCAATAACAATATACTGATTGGAAAAGATGTTTACCTTTTTGGACAACTCACGAATTATAATTTGAATGAGGAAGTAAAAATGGTATTTAATGCTGATAAAAGAGTGTATGAAACTTCTTTATTTTTAAAGCAGGGTTATTATGATTATTGCTATGTAACAATTGATAAGAACGCTAAAAAAAGAAATGCTTCATTTGATTTTACAGAAGGTAATTATTGGGAATCTGAAAACGATTATACAATTCTTGTTTATTACCGCCAATTGGCCGGCAGAGCCGACGAGTTGGTCGGATATACCAGGATCAACTCTCTTACAGGCAGACAAGGTATAACCCGGTAAGGAATTTTGGAACCGGAAGACGAAATCAAAAAAAATTATAACATTATCGAATAGAAGAACCACAAACCATTAACCGTAAACTACAAACTTTCCATATATTTGCCCCGGCAGGTCTTACACGACCAGCTCCTGCCGAACCTCCCCAGGGTCGGAAGGCAGCAAGGATAGGCGGTTGTAGCGGTGCGATGTGAGTAGCCTGCCATTTTTTAACTTATTTATGAATAAGCCAATTTGAATGAATTTTGAATTGGCTTATTAGTTTTCATCTACATCAAATATCAATTACATTAGTATGAAATTTTTTATTGATACTGCTAATCTTGCACAAATTAAAGAGGCAAATGAATTAGGTATTTTGGATGGTGTAACAACTAACCCTTCTTTAATGGCGAAAGAAGGTATTAAGGGCGAAGCGGCTATCATGAAACATTATGAAACTATTTGTGGGTTGGTGGATGGAGATGTTAGTGCTGAAGTAATTTCTACTGATTTTGCCGGGATGGTGGAGGAAGGGAAAAAATTTGCAGCCATTCATCCGAATATTGTTGTGAAGGTTCCAATGATAAAAGATGGTATCAAGGCTTTAAAATGGTTCTCGGAAAATGGTATTAAAACTAATTGCACCCTGGTATTTTCAGCGGGTCAGGCAATACTGGCTGCAAAAGCAGGTGCTACTTATGTATCGCCTTTTATTGGACGCATCGATGATAGTAGTTGGGATGGTATTCTTTTAATAGAACAGATGGCCCATATTTATGCACTGCAAGGTTTTAAAACAGAAATACTCGCTGCGTCTATTCGCAATGCTCTTCATATCGTACGTTGTGCCGAAGCAGGAGCAAATGTATGTACCTGTCCGCTTGATTCAATCCTGGGATTGCTCAAGCACCCTCTTACCGATATCGGACTGGCAAAATTTTTAGAGGATGCTAAAAAGATGTAAATAAACAATTTCAATTGGTAAAAGGGGAATATAGAAAGACGGTATTTAAAGGAAGAACTAGTGTAAATAGATTAATCAAGGCATTCGTGAATTAACGAATGCTTTTTTTTGTTGGTTTGTTTTTTCCGTTGGGTTCCCTTAGCAATTCTTCGATTGTTTTGAGCCGTTCGGTGGAGCTGTTTTTTTTTATATAAATGGTGATTTCTTTCGAAATCTCCGGGTTACTTCTCAGAATAGCTTTTACGGTAATTTTTTCACCTTTATACGAAGTATCAATCAAAAGACTGTTTCCTTCAAACACACCAGCAGTAGCAGTAAACATAAGTTGTTTTTCTGTAAGTGGCAGCCATTGTCCATTAGAAAGTTTTCCATCAACATTTATATAATTGTGTACCCCTTTTTTAAGGCTATCGGTGTACAGGTTAAAAAAAAGGCTATCGAGCTTTTGGGCCTTTAAACCCATACCAACCATGTTAATAGAGAGTAGAAAAAAAATCCTTTTCAAGTTTACTTTTTTGTACTGTATAGATAGAAAATTAAGGGCTAACGTTGCATTGCTTTTTTAAGGGATCGTTAAAAATCGAGGATTTTATTGGATAATGAAAAGTATGATAATTAAAGGCTGGCAATAACACCTCTCAAAAATAATACTGAATGGGATATTCTTTTTAATATTTAGTTTTTTTAAATGAACAACCTTTTTTCTTTTTCAGATTCTTCGTTTTATATTTTACACCTAAATAAAAAAACCCTCTTTATCAGAGAGGGCTTTTATTTGTACTATGCGAAAATAGTTTATCGTAAGAAAAGCATTTCTCTGTACTTTGGCAACAACCAGTATTGGTCGTCAACCAACATTTCAAGTTTATCAACGTGATACCTGATTTCATCAAAGAAAATATCTTTTACCTGGCTTTGATAGCCAATTGCTTTGGTACGTGAATCACTCATATTATTTACCACTTTTCTGGCCTGGATCATTTTTTCAACCAGGTCGCTTACCTTATTAGTATGTTCTGCTATTTTTTCTAATATTTGCTTCTGATTGGTGTAAGCACTTTCGGCAATGCCTACTTCTTTCAATCCTTTAATATTTGTGATTAGAACATTCATATACTTAACTGATGACGGAAGTATGTGACTGGTGCATAGCTCTCCCATAATGCGTGCTTCAATCTGAACTTTCTTTATATATTTTTCCAGTTCAATTTCATGCCTTGCTTCTAATTCAACATGTGTTAATACATTATTCGATTCAAATAGCTGTTTGGCTTTATCTGTTACGTAAGCATCCAACGCTAATGGAGTTGTGCTAACATTAGCCAATCCTCTTCTTTTGGCTTCTTTATGCCATTCGTCGCTATATCCATCTCCTTCAAATAACACTTTTTCGCTGGCTACAATGTATTCGCGTATTACATGCATAATGGCAATCTCTTTCTTTTCTCCTTTTTCAATCAATCCATCTACATCTTTCTTAAACTTTCTTAAAGTTTCTGCCATAATAGTGTTTAAGGCAGTCATAGCACTGGCGCAGTTTGCAGAAGAACCTACTGCACGGAACTCAAACTTATTTCCGGTAAATGCAAAAGGCGAGGTTCGGTTCCTGTCTGTATTGTCGAGTAACAATTCCGGAATACTTCTATGTAAATCTAATTTCAATATGGCTTCATCTTGTTCATCAAATTTACCACCTACCCGTTGCTTAACATCGTTAAGCACTTTGGTAAGATATTGGCCAATGAAAACGGAAATAATAGCCGGGGGCGCTTCATTGGCTCCGAGCCGGTGATCATTGCCGGCAGAAGCAATCGCAGCTCTTAATATATCGGCATAGTCGTGTACAGCTTTAATAGTATTAACAAAAAAAGTCAGAAACATCAAATTTGTCTTTGGCGTTTTACCAGGTGCCAATAGATTTACACCAGTATCTGTTGCCATACTCCAGTTATTGTGTTTACCGCTACCATTAATACCTGCAAACGGTTTTTCGTGTATTAATACACGTAATTTATGGCGGCGGGCTACTCTTTCCATAATATCCATTAGCAGGGTATTATGATCAACCGCCACACTTACTTCTTCAAAAATAGGCGCACACTCAAACTGCGATGGGGCTACTTCGTTATGACGGGTGCGTAAAGGTATACCCAATTTGTAACCTTCGGTTTCAAAGTCGCGCATAAAGGCATACGTTCTTTCAGGAATAGATCCAAAATAATGATCTTCCAGTTGCTGTCCTTTTGCGGGCGCATGACCAAATACGGTACGGCCGCTCATAACAAGATCAGGTCGGGCATTAAAAAAAGCCTCGTCAATTACAAAATATTCCTGCTCCCACCCAAGCGTGGCTGTTACTTTGGATACATTCTTATCAAAATAATTACATACCTCAACAGCCGATTTATTAAGAGACTCCAATGATTTTAATAACGGTGCCTTATAATCGAGTGTTTCACCAGTATAAGAAACAAAGATGGTAGGTATACAAAGTGTTTTGCCAAAACCAATCTCCATAATAAAAGCAGGCGAGGAAGGATCCCATGCTGTATATCCCCTCGCTTCAAAGGTTGCCCGAATACCGCCACTTGGAAAAGAGGATGCATCTGGTTCTTGTTGAATAAGCGCAGCACCGTCAAATTCTTCTATTCCGGTACCGTCACTTTTAATAGTAAAGAAAGAATCATGTTTCTCTGCCGATGTACCAGTAAGTGGTTGAAACCAGTGCGTATAATGTGTTACTCCTTTTGACTCGGCCCATTGACGTATTCCCGCAGCAATTTGATTGGCAACGGCACGATCCACTCTTTTTCCTCCACGAATAGAAGTAAGCAGGCTTTTGTAGGCCTCATCACTTAAAAACTCTCTGGCAGTTTTTATGGTAAAAACATTTTCACAAAATATAGCTGTAATTTTTGCAGAGCTGCCTACTATAACTTCTTTGACCTGGGTCGACAAATCATTGATTGCTTTGAAGCGTAAATTTTCCATTTTAATATTTTTTTGCTTTGAGCAAATAAAGACTAAAAAAATGATTTTTTGTAAAAAAATTCATTTTTTCAAACCAAAAAAACAAGAAATGTTAAGAATTTGTGGAATGGTTCCTGAGAATCTTCAAAAAAATGAAAAAAATGACACTTTTCAAAACATGTAAAAATATTTTAATTTAATATTTTTTCCATTGAATTCCTGTAAAAAGAATTACCATTAATAAAAGTTCTCCGGGTATTTTATACCGAACAATGGCACCCGGAAACGGAATTGTATATCCAATAAAAAGGTAGAGACTTAAGGCAAACAAGCAAGGAAAGAGAACAACCGGTTTGATGAAATGATTTTTTATACCTGTTTCGGTTTTAATAACAAAAAAGTAAACTAGTAGAAAGAATAACAATAATTCTAACGAAGCCATCCATTGCAAAAACCCTTTTGCTTCCCACGGATATGGCCGCAGAAAAGTATTGTTTACAGATTGAGGTAATACCGTTACAAAACTTTGAAAATTGGCATGAAGGCTATCCAGCCGAAATCGGGTATTCCCGTTCAATCCAAGAAATTGGTGTTGGCGGTTGGCCACAAAAGCAGGCAAA
The DNA here is from genome assembly GCA_031378605.1 of Chitinophagaceae bacterium. Taxonomy (GTDB): domain Bacteria; phylum Bacteroidota; class Bacteroidia; order Chitinophagales; family Chitinophagaceae; genus Endoryza. The sequence goes on from JANNEK010000246.1 coordinate 6,597, forward strand.
TTTTTTTCCGAAGAAATCAATAGGCTACCAAAAAAAATAAAAATAGAAACTCCGTAAACGACCGCTGCTGTTAAAAATATTCGGGAATTAAAACGTATCGTGATCCACCAGCCTAATAGTGCTGGAACTAATAGTAGAACTAAAACACTTCTGAAAATAGTAACTCCCGCGAACCCGGCCATGATATATATCCAATTACTATTTTTTCCGCCATTTACCCATTTATAAAAATAGAGTAACAATAGGCCGAGGAAAAAAATAATATAACCATCTCCTCTTATACCACTCAGCCAAAACACAATCGAAGGAACCAGAAAAATAGCAATCAATAAAGTTTTTCTCTTTAATGGAAATTCCTTTAGATACAATTGAAACAGCCATCGCTGTCCCCAAAACACAATAAAGTTGAAGAACACACTATTTACATAATAGTTGCCCCCACTTATAAAATTAAAAATGGCCATTGGTTTACTAAGCAGCCAAAACTCCAGATCTGATAAATAATAATACCAGCCAAGTGCAAACGTTTTTTGTAGTCTAAAAGCAGGTAAGGGGTTAAAATCTGTAAAAAATTGAACAGGATCTTTAAGCAATTTTTCGTGTTCTTCAATAGATCCATTGTGAAAATACCAGGTATCATCTCCTTTAAACCAGTTTAAAAAAATATACCCATATATTAATCCAATAATAACCTTTACCCCATAAAGAATTGAAATCTCTTTTATCGATAAATCGTCTGGTTGTTTTTTGCTGGCATACCGTAGCAGAAAAACAAAGAAAATGTAACAAATAACAATCAGGACTGCTGGATGCATAATTAGCTAGAGAAGATTAATTACTCAAGTTAGGTAAATCGTTATTAAGTGCAAGGCCACTACTTTAATTTATAGGATTAGTCTATAGAATAAGTGTAATGCATGGATGAAAATGGCATTGCAAAATATCATAAATTTCTAGTAGCCGCTAAATCTATAAATTTGTAATTATTAGTTGACCAATGATTTCTCCTTCTCAGCCATATAAATTAATTGCGTTTGTATCAAACAGTGCATGGTCTGTTTACAATTTTCGGCTTGAAGTAATTCAAAAAATGATTGAACAGGGTTATCAGGTATTGATAATAGCTCCGGACGATGATTTTTCTCCACTTTTAACAAAGGCTGGTTGTAGATTTATACCTATTCAATTTAATAACAAATCTGAAAACCCGCTTAAGGATATTGGTTTCTATTTTCAACTAAAGCGATTGTATAAACAGTTAAAGCCAGATTTTATATTTCACTATGTTGCCAAACCAAATATTTATGGTTCAATGGCAGCAGCAGCAAACAAAATCTCCTCCGTATCGGTGATTACAGGTCTTGGTTTTGCTTTCGCCCGGCGCAATTGGTTGTATTGGCTTATAACAAAATTATATAAGCACGCGCTCAAAAAAACAAAAGAAGTTTGGTTTTTGAATAACGAAGATGTAAGGGTTTTTATTAATGAAAAGATTGTGAATATTGAACGGGTACGTGTACTGCCGGGTGAAGGAGTAAATGCAGACTTTTTTTCACCTGAACATAACCTGGTTAAAAGGAAAGACGATAAGTTTACTTTTTTAATGAGTTCCAGACTTTTGAAAAGTAAAGGAATTGGTTTGTATGCGGATGCAGCACGTATCTTATTAAAAAAAAATTACGATGTTCGTTTTGAGTTGATTGGATTTTTTGAAAAACATCACCCGGATTCTATTACTCAGGAAGATTTAAGTAAGTGGGAGAATGAAGGACTTGTTCACTACTTGGGTTATTCGAGAGATGTTAGGGTGCATTTAAACAAAGCAGATTGTTTTGTTTTTCCATCTTTTTATAATGAAGGTGTGCCGCGAAGTTTGATGGAAGCGGCCAGTATGGAAATACCCATTATTACCTCCTTAAACAGAGGTTGCAAAGAAGTAGTGCTTAATAATTCAAATGGGTATATCTGTAATAAAAATGATCCATTTGACCTGGCCGATAAAATGGAACGGATGATCAATTTAACAACAGAGGATAGAAACCGTATGGGAAAAAATGGTCGTTTACTTGTATTGCGGAAATTTGATATCAATAATATTGTAGAGGAATATATGAAAATGCTGGGTAGAGATTTATCTGATTAATAACAGTAAGGCTGGATAGGGTTTAAATAAAAAACGGTTGATATATGCATTAAAAATTAGGTTTAATTCAACTATTGGAATTGTTTTAAAGACTTTTTTTATAAAGCCCGGAAAGATTTTCAACAACTTGTTCCTACCTTAAAACTTCAATTCTGGAAAAGTTGCCATCAGAAATTCCAGTACACCTGATTTTCGAATTTGCTTTTCCCAGGTCCATTCAGATAATACCGGAAACGAATACTTGAAATTATTAACTCTTTCCCATGTAAAATTGCTAAGATCTTTTTCCAAATAAAAATAACCTCCGCCCTGTTGTTTTTCAAAATCATCCATCCATCCATAACGTGTTGAAATTACCGGAACCTTACAGGTAATGTACTCCAATAATTTAGTGGAGGTTTGTTTGTTAAAGGGAACACTATCGGGTATATAGTTGATGGCAAATTTCGATTTTAATAAAAATTCTCTTACCTGGTCTTTTTGAACGGGACCTTTAAAAATAATATTGTTGCTGTGAATATATTGTTGTTTTAGTTCTTCATAGCGGTGGCTCAATATCAAAAGCGAATGATCTTGCAATTCTGTTGTAAAAAGATTGAAAATATCTTTTATTTTTCGCGAGGCTGATACATCTCCTATATATATAAAGTCATATTCTTTTACTAACGAAGGAGCACCGCTAAGCCATTCTTCCGGGATTCCTAATTCGCGGTAACCAAATGGAACTGAATCATGAAAATTCAGACGATCTCTCACAAACTCATTTTGGAAAATTCTATAATCCGGTTGTGTATTTATAAAACTTTTCATCCAATCCTTCCATTTCCGAAAAGGAGGAAGAGAGGCTGACGGATACTCATGAATTTTATAAATACCTTCTTTAGGTTTACTAATGTCGGATCCCAGAAAATACCATTCTACCTGCCGGTGTACAGTTCCCAATTCATCGGGAGTAACAACTTCGCATTGTATCCCGTACTTGTTAAAAAATTGCCTGTAGCCATAAAGACCGGGCAAAAAAGCTTTGTTGTTATGAATAAAAGCAATTGTCATAAATGAGTTAGTAGGGATAAAATTATAAATAAGATTGCAGAGTGCTTCGTACTTTCGTCCTTTGTAAGAATATCCGCTATAAAATTTTATGGAAGTAACAGTAAATACGGCGCTTCAACTACGCTTAACCGCAGAAGAATTCGAACTTATCAAAAAAAAACTCGGGCGAACTCCAAATTTTAATGAATTGTGTTCATTTAGTGCTATGTGGAGCGAACATTGTAGTTATAAAAATTCTATTAAATGGCTTAAAACATTGCCTCGAGATGGGAAAAGAATGCTTGTAAAGGCTGGAGATGAAAATGCCGGGCTGATGGATATTGGGGATGGATATGGCGTTGTCTTTAAAATTGAATCGCATAATCATCCTTCGGCTATTGAACCTTTTCAAGGTGCCGCAACGGGCATTGGAGGAATTCACCGCGACATATTTACCATGGGTGCGCGGCCAATTGCATCCTTAAATTCATTAAGGTTTGGAAATCTTACCGAATCCAAAACGCAGCATCTACTTAAAGGCGTAGTACATGGTATCAGTCACTATGGTAATTGTTTTGGCGTACCCACCGTAGGAGGAGAAATTTATTTTGAAGAAAAATATCATACCAATCCGTTAGTGAATGCAATGAGTGTGGGCATAGTGAAAAATGGAGAAACCATTTCTGCTACTGCAAAAGGAATTGGTAACCCTGTTTTTTTTGTTGGTAGTGCTACCGGCAAAGATGGAATTGGTGGTGCTTCATTTGCCAGTGCAGATATTACGTCAGAAAGTACTGAAGAACTACCAGCGGTTCAGGTTGGTGATCCATTCCAGGAAAAAAAATTACTGGAAGCATGCCTTGAAGTAATTAAAACCGGGGCCGTAGTTGGGATGCAGGATATGGGTGCGGCGGGTATTATTTGTTCCACTTCTGAAATGAGCGCAAAGGGAGAAGTTGGAATGCGGATCGATCTGGATAAAGTACCAACGCGCCAAAAAAATATGAAAGCCTGGGAACTATTATTGAGCGAAAGTCAGGAGCGTATGTTGATGGTAGTGGAAAAAGGAAAGGAAAAAGAAGTATTAAACGTATTTGAAAAATGGGATCTTCCTTGTAGTGAAATTGGAGAAGTAACAGGCGATGGCCTATTGCGGTTTTATATGAATGGCCAGTTAGAAGCTGAACTACCAGCGTTTGAATTAGTATTGGGTGGTGGTGCACCTCAAAATTCCAGAGATTATATTCAGCCAGATTATATTGATAAAGTAAAAGCGTTTAATCCTGATAGTATCGAAGTTCCGGAAGACTTGAAAGCAGTAGCCGAGCAATTAATAGCGATTCCAAATATTGCTTCTAAACGATGGATATTTGCACAGTACGATAGTATGGTAGGAACGGTGAATGCATCTACGAATGCCCCAAGTGATGCGGCTATCGTAATTGCTAAACCAACTAACAAGGGATTGGCACTTACCACCGATTGTAATAGCCGTTATGTATTTGCCGATCCTTATGTAGGTGGAATGATTGCTGTGGCTGAAGCAGCACGCAATATTATATGCAGTGGCGGAGAGCCTTTAGGTGTTACTAATTGTTTAAATTTTGGTAATCCATACGACCCACAAGTATACTACCAGTTTGTACATGCGCTTAAAGGAATGGGTGATGCCTGTATTAAATTTGATACACCGGTAACAGGCGGAAATGTAAGTTTCTATAATCAAAATCCTGATGGAGCCGTTTATCCTACTCCTACGATCGGAATGGTTGGGCTTTTGGAAAATATAAATAGAAAAATGACATTGGATTTTAAAGCACCCGGTGACATGATTTTTTTATTGGGCAAAAGCCGCGGCGACATCAACTCCTCCGAATACTTGCATAAAATTCAGCGCGTTGAATTTAGTCCGGCCCCGTATTTCGATTTGGACGAAGAATATATGCTTCATCAAAAAATAAAAATTCTTATCGACTATAAGTTAATTGAATCTGCACACGATATTAGCGAAGGTGGCCTGTTTGTAACTCTAATTGAATCTTGTTTAAATCGTAATTTAGGAATTGATGTTGTTGCCAGCGACTACAACATTCGTAAAGACGGATATTGGTTTGGTGAGGCCCAGAGCAGGGTTATAGTAAGTGTTAAGAATACTAAATTGGCAAATTTCAGGAAAGAAATGGAAGGACATCCCTTTGAGGAATTAGGTGAAGTGACGGCAGGTGCCATTGAGGTGGATGGAATGAATTGGGGAACTATTAATAGTTGGAAAGATAAATATGAAAATGCAATAACCGATTTACTGGATCGCGGGTAGAAATTTTTTTATATAATTCTTTTAAGAGATTCTTACGTTTAATACAATCCGCAAATCGAAATTATCATGAGGACTAAATTCTTTTTTTAACACTAAGTATTTTTAAAAGGGTTATATCTTTTTGAGAAGGTTTTGTTACTGTTTAGTTGCCTGGCAATTGAGTTTGAGAACGCTGTTATAAACTTTCGTCTATTTTTTAGTTATGTGTCACCCTATTCAGCATCCTACACATATTTAAACATCCATGACTTTGCCGACCCGACCCCACGCTATTTTTAGCACATTGCAAGGCACACAAAACCCCGACACAAAGCCAACCTTGCAAAGAGCTAAAAATGCTAACGCACTGCCCACCCACCCCGGCGGACGGAATTCTTATCGGCTTCAACTTAATACATCAGCAAATAACCAT
>JANNEK010000255.1:0-5793 GCA_031378605.1 Chitinophagaceae bacterium
ATGAACGCAACCGACAGGCAGGGTAATGTATACTTAGCCGGATCGTACAAAATAGCAGAAGCTTTTACGAAAGAAGATACTCATAATGTATATGTAGTAAAAAACAATCAATTAATTGGTTGGGTGAATGTTACCGATCAATTACGCCCGGAAGCAAAAACAGTCATCAATTATTTTCATCAAAATAACATTAAAACAATTTTATTAAGCGGTGATCGGCGGGAAAATTGTGAGGCAATTGCCAAAGAACTTGGTATTGATGAAATTTTTTCAGAACAAACACCAGAACAAAAGCTCACCAAGATTGCTGATCTTAGTTTAATTGCACCAACTGCCATGGTGGGTGATGGAATTAACGATGCACCAGCTCTAGCCAAAGCTACGGTGGGGATTTCGTTAGGAGAAGCATCGCAGGTTGCAATCCAAACAGCAGATGTAGTGTTGATGAATCATGGATTAAAAAATCTTCCTACTGCATTAGGACTGGGCAAACATACCTATATCACCATTAAGCAAAATCTATTTTGGGCTTTTGCCTATAATATTGTTGCTATCCCCATTGCTGCATTTGGATTGCTGGGTCATTATGGTCCTACGTATGGTGCCCTCATTATGGCGCTTAGTGATGTGGTACTGGCAATTAATTCAGTTCGGTTATTTATAAAAAAAGTGGTGTGAGTTGATCGTTTTTTGGCTGTCGCAAGAAATATCTTACCAACAACGGGATGTTTGAAATAGCATTCCAACAACATAAACCCTCAATTTTATTCTATTCAGAAATAAGTACATTTAGAAAATTAAGAGACCGATTTTTTCAGAAAACTACCATATGGATACCCGGTATATAGCGATCTCAAAGAAAGATGATTAATCACCGAGATATCGCCCCCGACTATAAACTTCAAATTCAGGAATTGCTTCGGCAGTTTTGGGGTTATTCAAACTTTCGCCCATTACAGGAAGAGATTATCCTTTCTATTCTATCTGGAAAAGATGTGTTGGCCTTATTACCAACGGGTGGTGGAAAATCGATTTGCTACCAAATACCTGCTTTATGTAATGATGGTTTGTGCCTGGTAATATCTCCCCTGATTGCATTGATGAAGGACCAGGTAGAACAATTGCGAAAAAAAAATATTACTGCTTTTGCAATCTACGCCGGCATGAGTCGTAAAGAAGTTATCAATACCCTGAAAGTTGCCGGTGAAAGTAATTGTAAGTTTTTGTATCTCTCCCCTGAACGTCTTGAATCTGCATTATTCAAAGAGTATCTTCCAGGATTGGGTGTTAATTTAATTGCCGTGGATGAAGCGCATTGCGTATCTCAATGGGGATATGATTTTCGCCCACCCTATTTACGAATTTCTTCAATAAGAGATGAATTACCAGGCATACCCGTACTGGCCTTAACAGCTTCGGCTACACCTGATGTTCAGGAAGATATTATCAATAAACTGGATTTTAAGGAAAAAATTATTTTTAAACAATCCTTTGAACGGGCAAATTTATCGTATAGTGTTTTTAAGATAGACTCGAAAATTAATAAGATACTGGAGATTCTTCAAAAAGTTAGCGGAAGTAGTTTGGTATATTGTAAAAGCCGGAAACGAACCAAAGAAATAAGCGATCGGTTAGTAATGCACGGTATAAAATCAGACTATTATCATGCCGGGTTAACGAATGACGTACGGAGCCAAAAACAAGAATCATGGATCAATAACAATATCAGCACCATGGTTTGTACCAATGCATTTGGTATGGGTATCGATAAACCAGATGTTCGTGTGGTAATACATGCCGATTTACCCGACTGCCTCGAAAATTATTACCAGGAGGCAGGGCGTGCCGGACGGGATGGAAATAAATCATATGCAGTATTACTTTACCAGGAAAATGAACCGGGTGAATTGGAGCAATTAGCTGAAACGCGTTTCCCAACCATTGAACGAATACGGGAGATATATCAATCCATTATAAATTATTTGCAATTACCCGCAGGCAGTGGCGAAGGAAATTATTATGATTTTGACATGATGGACTTCCTGAAAAAATTTAATGGAGATGCTAATTTGGTTTGGGCAGCAATTAAGACCCTGGAGCTCGAAAACGTATTGAGTTATAACGAACAGTTTTTTTTACCATCTACCATTCAATTTGTTTGCAAAAAAGAAAGATTATATCAATTCGAGAAAGAAGATCCTTCTCTTGAACCCTTATTAAAAATTTTATTACGTACCTATGAAGGAATTTTTGATTACCCGGTTCGGGTTTACGAAAGATCAATTTCATTTCTTTTGAACATTGATGTGGATACGGTAAAAATGCTGCTGCAAAAATTACACGCTTCCCGTATCATTTGCTATGAACAACAAAAAGACAGCCCTCAGTTATTTTTTCCTGTTAACCGGGTAGCGGTTGAACATCTTAATATAAACAATCAAAACTATCAGCAACGTAAAACCCAATTCTCCGCAAGAATCGCTGTTCTTTTGAACTATGCACTAAAAGAAACCAACTGCAGAAGTAGTTTTATTGCAGCATATTTTGGAGATCATGCTGTGAAAGCCTGTGGCATATGTGACAATTGTTTGAAAAAGAATAAAAAAGACTTGAGGCCGGAAGAGTTTGAAAAAATAAGTGCTGCCATCCTATCAATTCTGGGGGCAAAAACTCTTACAGTTTCTGAATTACTAAAACAATTAAATACTGTGAGTAAAGAAAAAACCTGGCAAGTGATCCATTTTTTGCAATCAGAAAATAAATTAGAAGCTGATGCAGAAAATAATATCAGGATTAAATAAATGAAGCAGACTAGTGTTAAGTTAAATCTATTCTGACGTAATAATTTTTATTACCGGGAGCTACAGAATTTTCTCACAAATCACAATGTCCTTTCTTCGTAAATTTTAGGGGCATATCTTCTTCGAACTCTTAGAACCTGTCTAAAATTCATATTTCTAATAACACGAGCCGCAGATTCGCAGATTAAAAGACCTCAACAAGGATAACTTATCCGTACTACATCTACGAATCTGCGGCTATACAAAAAAATATAAAATCATTTTTAGACAGCCTCTTAGTGGTTAAAAGATAATTACCACGAAACCACGAAGTTATTTTACAAAGCACTTCTACCTTTTTTGTGTAATGGATATACGTCAACTTATACTTACCATAAAATGAGTAACACCAGCTCCTAAATTACAGACCGATTATTTTTTTCTTCTTATGTTTCAAATGGCGCGCCGTTATTATTTTTCCCTGCACATACCCAATGGCAAGGGCCAGGGGGTAATCGCTGATCCAATGTACTTCTGTATTAATCATTGCATAACCCGTAAGTGAAATCAATGCATAACCCAGGGGTCGTATCCATTTTTTTTCTGGATAATTGTCGGCGATAATTGTCGTGTATGCCATCATGGTAGTAAGGTGGCCGCTGGGAAATGCATCGAAACCGGGCGTGTTTTTTTGATATTCTTTAATAGAAGGGAAAGGCGTCCACTTACCACCTGGGCGGGTTGCCGCAAAAGGGCTTTCCCTCCCTGTGGTTCGTTTTAAAAATTGTGATGAAACCGCGGTACTTATAAACCCTTCCAGCAAATCTTTGGCAGTTTGTTTTGCGCGATCATTATTATTTATTCTTCCGCTTAACCATATTCCGCCTCCTATTGCAAGGCCCACCCAGCCTTCGCCCATATTATACAACCCGCTTGTTAAATTTGTAGGTATTCGCATTCTGAATGCACCTGCCCTAAATAAAATTTTATAGCTTGTATTCGTATCAATATTATTCCTAACAGAAAAACGCTTCGTATGATCTGTTATTGATTGATCATAATGAATCATCAGGGCAGTTGATCCTGCCAAGGCAATCAATGCCGGAATACTTTTTTTATGAAAAGGGCTTTTGATTAGTTTCCAAAGATCATCCGGAACTTTCGTAATGAAATCAAACTGTTTTGGTTGTTCGATAGCAGGTTCAGATAAAATGAGCGATTGTTTATTCAGACTATCGGCATAAGTTAACCGAGAAGAGTTAAGTGGAATTCTTGTTGTATCCTGGGCATTTACATAATTCAACAATGCTCCAAAAAAAATACAATACAAAAACCTCTTTAAAAACATAGCATTCAACAGTTGTAGGAATGAGCTTTGTAATTTGAATTCATAACACCCCTTTATTATTATCAAATAATAAACTCAGTTATCATCGGTTGATTAAAATCCTAAAACCAACTGTTCTTTTTTCTTCGGGTGGAGCTTCTGCCACCCAATCCAAGCGCCCCCAATAAACTGCGGGTTATTACATTGGCAGCAGTTCGACCAATTTGCCGGGTAACCGAATTATCTAATACTTTTTCAACAGTAGATTTTTCTTGCTTACGGGCTGGCTTATTCTCCTCTACTTCCTTTTTATTTTCTACATCCTTTTGTGCAGCTTCTTCGAGTTTAGCGGTGAGTATTTCGTAAGCACTTTCACTATCCTCCACCTCGGCATATTTTTTTGCAAGTTTTGACTTACTTACCAACGCATCAATTTCACTGTCGCTTAAAATGTCCATCCGGCTCCTCGGGGGAACAAGCATTGTATGAACCAGGGGCGTTGGGATTACATTTTCATTCAACAGCGTAATAAAAGCCTCGCCTATTCCTAATTGAGTAAGTGCATCTTCCGTTTTATAAAATTCAGTTTCGGGATAATTTTGCGCGGCTTGTTTAATCGTTTTACGATCTGCTGCTGTAAAGGCACGTAAGGCATGTTGTATTTTTAATCCCAATTGCGCTAACACGCTGGCAGGAATATCCTGAGGGTTTTGAGTACAAAAGAAAATACCTACCCCTTTGGATCGAATTAATTTTATTACAGTTTCTATTTGTTGCAATAATGCATTTGTTGCTTCCTGGAAAACAAGATGGGCTTCATCGATAATTAGCACCAACTTTGGTTTTTCCATATCTCCTTCTTCAGGCAGCGTAGCATATAATTCAGCTAAGAGGCTAAGCATAAACGTTGAAAATAATTTAGGCTTACTCTGCATATCGGTAACGCGTAATACGCTGATCATTCCCCGGCCATCATCACCGATGCGCATCAAATCGTCCACTTCAAAACTGGGCTCACCAAAAAATGTATCAGCGCCCTGTTGCTGCAACTCTATAACTTTTCGCAATATGGTACCTGTAGAGGAAGTAGAAATTTTACCATACTGTTTTTCTAATTCTGATTTGCCTTCGTTGCCGATATATTGTAGTACTTTAATAAAATCCTTCAAATCGAGCAATGGCATTTTAGTATCGTCACAATATTTAAAAATCATGGATACCACACCTTCCTGTGTATCATTTAATCCTAAAATTTTAGATAATAAAATTGGGCCAAACTCACTAACGGTGGCGCGTAGCCTCACACCTTTCTCTGCACTAAGGCTCATTAATTCTGTAGGAAAGGCCGCAGGCTTATATTCAATACCCGTTTTCAAACAACGATCGGTAATTTTATCATTAATAGTACCGGCTGCAGCAATTCCACTCAGGTCGCCTTTTATATCCATTAAAACTACAGGAACACTTGCATCGCTTAAAGCCTCGGCGATTACCTGGAGAGTTTTAGTTTTGCCGGTTCCGGTAGCACCGGCTATTAACCCATGGCGATTCATTGTTTTAAATGGAAGCCTAACCATTGCTCCGGTAACAGGCTGGCCATCCAAAACCCCAATACCCATAACAGCAGATTCTCCTTTAAATGAATATCCATTTTGAACGGCTTGCAAAAAAATTTCCGGATTTGCC
>JANNEK010000274.1:0-2424 GCA_031378605.1 Chitinophagaceae bacterium
CGGGTATTTACACCTGGTCTCCCCAATATAATATTATTAATCCCGGCAATGCGTCTCCGTATGTATTTCCAACCACTACCACTATTTATCATGTTGACATGAATGATAATGGCTGTACCAACACAGATTCCGTAAAAGTAAGGGTAGTAGATTTTGTGACTCTTAATGCAGGTGTGGATACTACTATCTGTTCAACCGATACCGTCCAATTAAAACCTATAACAGATGGGCTGCAGTTTACCTGGAGTCCGGCCTCCACACTTAATAATCCTTCCTTAAAAAATCCATTAGCATTTCCATCTGCAACTACTAATTACCGTTTAAATGCACGAATCGGAAAATGCAATACATCTGACGACGTTTTGATAAAAACAGTTCCATATCCTTATTCATTTGCAGGATTAGATACGGTAGTTTGTTTTGATGATACGGCTATATTGAAAGGTACCATAAGAGGTAGCCGTTTTACCTGGACACCCTCCTCCTCCCTTAGTAATCCAAGATCTCTAATCACTTTTGCCTATCCGTTATCTACTACCACCTATACACTTTCTGTATACGATACGCTTGGTTGCCCAAAACCTGGCAATTCAAAAATAAGAGTACTGGTACGGGCACCGATACTTGCCTTCGCAGGTAACGACACTTCCATAGTTATTGGGCAGCCGCTTCAATTGAAGGCTAGTGGGTCAAGTTTATTTCAATGGAGCCCTGGTACTTACCTCTCTAACGCATTTGTTCAAAATCCAATTGCACTCTTATCCGATAATTACCGGTATACGTTAAAAGCGTTTACTGAAGAAGGATGTTTTGCAATGGATACTATTAATATTAAAGTTTTTAAAACAGGCCCCGATATTTTTGTTCCGAATGCTTTCTCTCCCACTGGCAGAAACAGGGTGCTAAGGCCCATACCTGTTGGAATTGCAAACCTTGACTACTTTCGTGTGTACAATCGTTGGGGACAATTGGTTTTTCAAACTTCACAAACCGGGAAAGGATGGGACGGAATGATAGCTGGTAAACTTCAGAACAATGGTAGTTATGTATGGCAGGTAAAAGGAAAAGATTATACGGGGAAAATTATTTCACGGCAGGGAACCGCTTTGCTTATCCGATAACTTTCGCGGTGTTTCTTATTTCATTCTTGCATTTACAGTAGATTGTGCTTTCAAAAATAAATATGTCATCAATTGTTTTTATTACCGGTGCTACTTCCGGATTTGGAAGGGCCATAGCAATTAAATATGCCTCGCAAGGATACGACCTTATCATTACGGGTCGCAGAAAAGAAAGACTCTCATCGCTTCAAAAAGACATCTGCAGCAAGTATAATGTTGCAGTACTGCCTCTGAGTTTCGATATACAAAACAAAAAGGAAGTATTTGATAGTATCAATGCCTTGTCTGAAAAATGGAAAAAGATAAATATCCTTATTAATAACGCCGGGCTTGCCGCCGGCCGCGACTATTTTGAGGAAGCTTCTTTAGACGATTGGGATACTATGATTGATACCAATGTAAAAGGATTATTGTATGTTACGAAAGCAGTATTGCCCTTTATGATAGAGCAAGGAAAAGGCGGACATATTATAAATATTGGGTCTACTGCAGGTAAAGAAGTATATGAAAAAGGGAATACCTATTGCGCTACTAAATTTGCAGTGAATGCAATTTCACAGGCGATGCGAATAGATTTATTAAGACATAAAATTAAAGTAACTGCTATACATCCGGGTGCGGCAGAAACAGAATTTTCGATGGTTCGCTTTAAGGGAGATAAAGATGTGGCTGCAAAGGTTTATGAAGGCTACAAGCCTTTACAGGCAGAAGACATTGCGGAGGTAATTTATTATTGTACGGGTTTACCTGCACATGTTTGTATAAATGATCTGGTTCTCACATGTACTGCACAGGCAAACTCTATTTATCTTCATAAAGATTCATAAACCATTACTTATCAACATCAAAAATGATTTGTTATTTGTTAGTGAAGGGTTTGCTTTTCAGGATCATTTGATTAATTTAGAGTAGCGATTGAATAGTCCGTAATATCCCCTAAAAACACCGTAGCATTATGATTAAGGTCCTGTGCAAAATCCTACTATACAGCTTCCCTGTACTTTTTTCCAATTATATTTTTGGTCAAAACGATTTAATCAAACAACGCAGTTGTGATGGGAACCCCTATCAGCAAACTGTAGATAGTTTAAAAAAAGTATACGCTGGACAGGGCTATACCATGTTGCGGGAAGCATCTATGACAATGGAAAGTGAATATGAAATGCCGATAATACTTCCAATGACGCAAGGAACTTTATACCAGTTTATTTTTATTGGCGATCCAAGTTCGAGACTGTATGAAGTAAGGATGTACGATTGGAGTGAGAAGCAGGTTGTTTATAAAAAAAATCAGTGGGGCGAT
>JANNEK010000306.1:0-3432 GCA_031378605.1 Chitinophagaceae bacterium
ATTTAATCAGTACAGGCGTTACGGCCATCAATAGCCCTCACTCATTCTATGCAATAGTTACATTTACTTGCACCACATCGGGAACATTTAACGTTGGCTGGGCTACTGAAGTAGCTGCCAGTGCAGCGCAACTAAATGCAAACTCATCATTAATTTATCAAATACTTAACTAAGATGAAAAAAATATTTTCAATAATTTTTTTGTTTGTCGCATTATACAGTAATGCAACACAATGGATAGTATCTCCAATTGGGAGTGATGCTAATCCCGGCACATTGGCCAGTCCATTTTATACATTAAATAATGCCTGGGTATCTGTATCTGCCGGTGATACAATTTACATGAGAGGGGGTACTTACACATATCCCAATCAAGTAAACCTATCGGGTAAAAATGGAAGTACAGGTAATTTAATAAAAATCTGGAATTATCCGGGAGAAGTTCCAATAATTACAAGACCTGTAAGTGGTTATACTGCGACAAACCCATCAGGAAGAAGAGGTCCATGTATCTCAGGAAATTTCATTCACATGAAAGGAATAGAGATGACTGGATTCTTTCAAGACGATGGTTTTATCCCAAATACTCCCTGGGTTAGTGCTTCAAATGACTGCATATTTGAGAATTTAAAAATTCATCATAATGGTGGTGGACTTTATTTACAATATAGCTGTACAAGAAATCTATTATTAAATATAGATAGCTATGCCAACTTTGATGTAATTACGGGTGGAGGGAATAGTGATGGAATAACAATAGCGCTAAATCCTAATAACTCAGCTACTAATACAATTAGAGGGTGCAGGACATGGTATAATGGAGATGACGGATTTGATGTGTCTCAAAATACTGGTTTTGTAATATTTGAAAATTGTTGGTCATATAAAAATGGCTATTTAGATGGGGGTATAACTGCTTCAACTGGTAATGGAATGGGCTTTAAACTTGGCCCTCCTGCGGATGGATTAGGGGGTGGTGGTTCCTGGTCTGGAATACAGAAACGAACGCTTAAAAATTGTGTCGCCTCTAATAATATAACGTATGGGTTTGACACTAATGTAAGTGATTGTATAATGAATTTTTATAATTGCAATGCGTATGGTAACAATCAGGGATTTCATATTAATGTAGGCAATCAGGCAGATGTTTATACGAATAATTTAGCGTATGCAAACAATTATCAGGTCTTTATAAACGCAAACGCAATAACCACAACCAATGCTGCTACTGGTGATGAGATAAATGATTGGACAAGTGCTACAATATCTAATGCAGATTTTGAAAGTATTGACCATACACTATTAATAACAGCCAGGAATGTAGATGGAAGTTTACCCTCTATTACCTTTTTAAAAATAGCAGTAGGCAGTGATTTAATAGATGCCGGTACTAACGTGGGCATTCCGTTCACTGGTACTGCACCGGATATTGGGGCTTTTGAAAGCGGCACTAACACCCCGCCAACAGCCAATGCAGGGCCAGACCAATCGGTAACACCTCCTTCCTGTACACTTACCGGCAGCGGTAATGATATAACCCCAGGCGGTTCAATAACTACTTACGCATGGATAAAATTATCAGGGCCATCCTGTACAATTACAAGCCCTGCCAGTGCTATTACAGGCGTTACGGGTTTATCTATTGGTACATATATTTTTGAATTAACAGTAACCGACAACGGCGGCGCAACGGCCACCGATACGGTTACAATAACCGTATCGGGAGTAGCACCGCATAAACGGGCATTGTTTTTAAAATTGTAATTAATAATTTTCTCATAAGCAGTTAGTTTTGATTGCGGGGCAGGGTTTCTACCCCGCCCCAATTTTTTTAAACATTGATTTATGCAAAAAATACCACTTCACCCGGACGAAATGCGAATAGGGTTTTTTCCTGCAAAAAGTCCTTTCAATTGGACAATAGTAATTCTTATCGTTGTTGCGGTTGCAGCATTTTTTTATTTTAAGTCAGTGCAAAAAAGAAAAAAGCAAGATGAAGGAAAATAAAAAAGTAAAAGATACCGGCGCAGATATTAGCAGTCATTCCAGGTTAGATAACTATTGGACACAGCGGGGCTTCCTTTCTTACTTTATGAAGTTGAGAAAACCACAACCGGCATTAAAAGGAAAAGAAAATGTGCAGGAACTTTACGAGATTATCATTTCTACTTATGGCTTCAAAGGGATTGAGTTCGGCAATTGGGTTAACAATGAAAGCAGGTTTAACTACTTGGTATCGGTTACAGTCGCATTGCAGGACATTCAGCGGGTTTTAAAATTCCCTCATAACAATATCGGGTTAGAAAAAATATCCCTTGCATTCGGAGCCAGGGGCGGCGGGTCGGCACTGGCACACTTTGAACCCCACACCTGGATAATAAATTTAACCCGGTATAGCAGGGATTCAGAATTTTATTTATCCGGCGGCATCGGAGCCTTAGCCCATGAGTACGGCCATGCTTTAGATTATTATTTTGGTTCACACCATGCCGCAAGCTGGAAATTTCACAGCCTTACCATTGGAAGATTTACAGCAACTAATTTTGATATTGAAGTAAATGAAAAAACATTGCCTGGCATTGTTAATAAAATAATCAAAACGGTTATCTGGCAAGACTATAGTGCAGCAATCAAAACCAACTACTATG
Organism: Chitinophagaceae bacterium; assembly: GCA_031378605.1. Lineage (GTDB taxonomy): Bacteria > Bacteroidota > Bacteroidia > Chitinophagales > Chitinophagaceae > Endoryza. The sequence goes on from JANNEK010000306.1 coordinate 2,649, forward strand.
AAAAGTTGCTAAAGAAATTCAAAGGAAACGATTACTGGTTTCGGCACAATGAAATTTTTGCCCGTTGCTTTGAGCAATACATACACTACAAATTAAAAAAGGCAGGTATAATAAATTACTTTCTTACTGAAAATACAAAGTACGATGCAGCGGCCTATCTTGACCAACCGCTGTTAAAAAAATGTGTTCCGTTGTTTGATAAACTGATTGCAGGAATGAGAAGCAAATTATAACTTCCTCACCTTCGTTTTACTTTCATCAATTTTTACAACCCGGTTCTTATCCAGGTAGGCAGCACTTTCTTTTAAGCTGCTATGCCCCATTTGATTTTGAAACCAGTTTATATTTCTCCCTTCGTTATCACTTACAAAATTTGTTGCGCCGGTATGCTTATTTGCATAAAACTTTTTATTGATGTTCAGCTTATCAATTACTTCCAGCTTCCAGGCATCAGTCAGGCGTTGTCTGTGAACCGGCACGGCCCCCGGCAAAAGATTTCTGCCAAAGATGTAGGTATCTGCCGGTAACTTATCAATGCCGCATTCAATCAGTGCATCATACAACGGCTGCAATATCTGTTTAGTGTTGGCCTTATTATTTTTGTGTGCTTCAGCAGTCACAAGAATAGAGCGGCCTTTAAAATCAAAATGCTTACGCTGCAATTGCACAATAGTTTTCGGTCGCAGAAAAGCATAATAAACCAACAGCATTGCCAACCAAAGCGGCGGGTTGTTGGCCCGTAACGCTGCATTTATCGTTGTCAGCTCGGGGTCTGTTATTTGCT
>JANNEK010000307.1:0-12313 GCA_031378605.1 Chitinophagaceae bacterium
AATTTATTTACTCCGGCACAAAAAGAAGATGAAAAGATTCTTCAGAAAGAATTTTTTTACAATACCAGTGGCACTAAACCCTATAATAAAGTTGCTAATCTTACTCAGAAAAGAATTGACGCCATATTGGACAAAATTGGAGAAAAAGGATATCAACAACTGAGCGAAGAAGAGAAACAAATTTTGAAACGGGCAGCGGAAGATGAGAATTTATAATTTTAAGCATGGCAAAATTTGTACGCACATTTACTAAAAGAGTTTTTATTATAGCTACCATTGTAGCAGTATTTTTTTTCCTTCTCGCCTGTGCAAATTTTTATTTAAACCCCCGGTATTGGTGGTTTATTGCAATCATTGGTTTGGCTTTCCCTTTTCTGTTATTGCTGGTAGTTAGTTTTGTTGTTTTCTGGCTTATATTCCGATCACGCTGGGTTATTTTACCCTTGCTTACACTTTTAATTGGATTTACGAATATAAGAGCATTTATTGGCGTTCATTTTTTTACAAGGTTCAACAATCAAAAAGACAGTAATAGTATCCGCTTATTAACCTGGAATGTTTCATGGTTTGATGAACAACGCAAAGGGAGCATCATTAAAAAACCGGGCAGGAAGGAAATGCTTGAATTTGTACAAAAACAAAATGCCGATATTTTATGTTTTCAGGAATTTTTGGAAACTAACTTAAGTGGCCCTGTTTATAATAATGTAGAAGAAATAACAGCTATGGGCTATCCATACAATTATTGGGTGGGAGATTATATTAAGCGGCAGGGAAAATATATAGTAGGAGCAGCTATCTTTTCAAAGTATCCCATTCTTGCACATTACCAGCTAAATTACTCGGGTACCCGAAAAGAGAGAGCTGCTGAAAGCTTAATAGCCGTAGATCTGGAGGTTCATGAGAAAAAAATAAGAGTATTTACAACGCACCTGCAATCAATACAATTAAATAAAGAGGATTATCATAATCTTGAAATTATTAAAAGTGCGGATGATAGTTTAATGATGGCATCCAAATCTATTGTCCGCAAACTTAAAACCGGCTATAATTTTAGAGGTAGTCAGTCAGAAACGGTAAGGCAGCAATTAGATCAGAGCCCATACCCCGAAATTATTTGTGGCGATTTTAATGATGTTCCTAATTCCTATACCTATGCAACGATAAAAGGTAACCGCCAGGATGTGTTTATCGAAGCAGGAAGTGGTATTGGAGCTACTTTTAAAAATATAGCTCCTACCCTGCGAATTGATTATATCATGGTCAGTAAAAAATTAAGAGTGGTACAATCAAAAAGAATGGTGGTTCCGTTTTCAGATCATAACCCGGTAATGGCCGATTTGCAATGGCGTTGAATATCGTTGATTTTATTATATTTATTCGATGCAATTTCTGGTAGCTATATACCTGTTAGACCACAACCTATAAAGAAACCATCAGATAAAAAAAATAACACAAACACACACTTGTTGGATTCCATAACCAAACTTATAAAGGAGCTAAAATCTTGCAAACGTCTCAATAATAGACTGATTTTCAATACAAAATTTTATAAAAATGCTTTATATCTTTGCCATCTGTAAAAAATGGCACATTTTTAATAACTTGTTCTCTATATTTACGCTATAACGTACAAATAATCAATGGCAAAATCAGATACCAGCAAGCCAAAAGCAGTAACGATTTACAACAAAATATCCAACAGTTTTCGAGAATTGCACGTTGATGGGGCTTACGGTGGGATTACTCCTAAAGGGCAATTCAATATTAACTTCTATGCAGAACGACTCGCTATACCCAAGTCATCAGATTTTAACATTGAGCAAAATAGACTAATTAAAATATCTGATAGCGATGATAGCAAAAAAGGGATAGTAAGAGAATTTGAAACGGGCGTTTATATGACATTAGAAACTGCAAAAGAAATCCATAAGTGGTTAGGCGAGCAACTTTCTAAATTTGAAGAATCTAAAAAGCAGTCAAAATGACTTTATCATACAGCTATTCCGAAAATACTCGTGTTTTTAACTCCCTCTTTGCAATGATGGGTTACACGGGAACTTTTGAAACAATTAAACCAATTTCTGTTAGTTCATTAAAAGAAGATGAGCTAACAACTTTTTGCATGGAACTTTCAGAAAAGTCTTTATTTAAAGTTTGGGAGCAAGAAGAAGATGAATATTGGGCTTCATACTTAAATGACTAAGTTAATGCCATTCAACCAAGGAGACATTGTTTTAGTTACTTTCCCACTGACCGATTTATCTTCATCAAAGGTTAGACCAGCAATTGTGGTTTCTGGTATTGATTTAAATAACACAGACGACGTTATACTTGCTGCAATAACCACTAATATTAGAAATGACGACTTTTCATTTCTAATCGAAAACTCTCATTTAACAAAACCAATGGCAAGGCAAAGTGAAGTCAGATGTCACAAATTATTTACTTGCCACGAAAGCATAATACAAAAAGCCATAACTACATTAAGTAAAACCCAAGTTGAAAAGTTAATAAAGATTGTTAAGTCTTGTTTTTCTACAGTCTAATTTTATCATTAATTCGTATTTTTTTTACAGTACTTAGTCTAACAGGCATATTGTTACCCAATTTCTCTTTCATTTTTACTGCGCTTTTTGTTTTCCCTTTGTGGTGGGATAAATTTATTTTTGCATTTACCCAAGCAGCCTTCATTTCAGTATAGATTCAGGAGCTGAAGAGTGTGACACAACGAACGTTGATAGTTGATCTGCAGCCGGGCCAATAAAAAAATATTCATGAGCGAATTAAAAGTGTATAATTCTTATAGCAGGCAAAAAGAAATTTTTAAACCTCTAACAAAAGGACATGCAGGAATGTATGTATGCGGCCCTACGGTAAGTGGAGAAAGTCATCTTGGTCATGCAAGGCCCTTTATTACTTTTGATTTGTTATTTCGTTATCTCCAATACCTCGGGTATAAAGTCAGGTATGTACGTAATATAACAGATGCTGGTCATTTTGAAGAAGAAGGAAGGGAAGCAGAAGATAAGATATCTAAAAAAGCATTGCTTGAAAAATTGGAACCGATGGAGTTGGTTCAGAAATATACCAACCTGTTTCATTGGGCCATGCATCAGTTTAATAACCTGGAACCAACTATTGAACCGACAGCTACCGGGCATATTGTTGAGCAGATAGAAATGATTAAAAAAATTATTGAGCAAGGGTATGCCTACGACGTAAATGGATCTGTTTATTTTGATGTTGTTAAATATGCCGCAAACTATCCTTATGGAAAATTAAGCGGACGTATACTCGAAGATTTGGTAGCAGCCGGTTCACGTGGTGAAGAAACAAGAGAATTAGATGGGCAGGACGAGAAACGGAACAAGCAGGATTTTGCCTTATGGAAAATGGCTGCTCCCGAACATATTATGCGTTGGCAAAGTCCATGGGGAATTGGTTTTCCTGGCTGGCATATTGAATGTTCAGCAATGAGCAAAAAATATCTTGGTGAGCAATTTGATATTCATGGTGGCGGCATGGATCTTTTATTTCCCCATCATGAAAGTGAAATTGCACAAAGCAGTATTTGCAATGGAGGACATGTGCCTGCCCGTTACTGGCTTCATAATAATATGATTACTATTAACGGTAAAAAAATGGGCAAGAGTTATGGTAATCAAATTATGCTTACCCAGCTTTTCACAGGCAAACATCCTATGTTGCTTCAGGCATATTCGCCCATGACTATCCGATTTTTTATTTTACAAACGCATTACCGCAGCACGCTCGATTTTAGTAATGAAGCGCTGCAGGCATCCGAAAAAGGATTAAAAAGATTATGGGAAGCCTATGAAAGCCTGAAGAAACAGCAGGATGCCGTAACTCAGGTTCCGGAAGCAGGAACAGATATTGAACTCGTTAACCGCCTGTCAAAACTTTTGATACAGATGGATGAGTTTATGAATGATGATTTAAATACTGCCAAAGTATTAGCAAATATGTTTGAATTGGTTTCGGTAATTAATGCTGTTAAAGACGGTCATATACTTTTATCGGCTATTGGAGCTGGCGTATTTAAAAACATGCTTCTAAACTTTTATAACTATCTGGAAAGAATATTTGGACTAAAAGGCGAAACCGAAAAAGAAGATGGCAAATTGACTGGTGTACTTGAATTATTGAAAGATATCCGGAAAGATGCTCGTAGAAAAAAAGATTATGCCACTTCCGATAAAATAAGAAATCAATTGCAGCAATTAGGGATTTTGATGAAAGATGATAAGGATGGAGACATCAGTTATTCATTTTCTTAACGACCTGTTTCCGGTTCACTCCTTTATTAATACAATTCGTCAACATTTATAACAGCCCGGGGGAAATTCCTAATTTTCCCGGGCTATTATTTTGTCATTATTAAATACTAAAACTATTTTTTATGACAAAGAATTTTCATGTAACCGTGTTAAAGTCATTTTTCTTATCGCTGTTTGTAATGCTAACTTTTTCTGCCTGCGAAAAACTTCCTCCATTTGGAGATGGAGAATCACCCAGAACAATTTTCCAAACGATTGCTTCCGACAAAAAATTTAATTTCTTAACGGCTGCTGTTGTTAAAGCAAAATTAGTTGAAACATTAAACGACAAAAAAGCAACGTTTACTCTTTTTGCTCCTACCGACGACGCTTTTAAGGCAGCAGGTTTTAAGGATATCAACGATATTAAAAATGTACCTGAAGAAACACTCAAAGCAATTTTACTCTATCATGTCTTGGGTAGTGAAATAAAATCAACCCAAATTCCTCAGGCAGCCAATACAGAAGTAGCGACTGTTGTTAATAAACCAGTTTATGTAACCAGAACAATTGGCAATAAAGTTTTTGTAAATGGAATTTCCATTATAGAAAAAGATATTGATTGTACTAACGGCGTAATACATGCGGTAAATAGAGTTTTGATAGCATCGGTTGGTACCATTGTACAAACGGCACAAGGCAATGCTAATCTTACTTATTTGGTAGCAGCCGTTTTGCGCGCCAGCCAGGGTAGTACGAATGTAGCTGCCGTATTAAGCAGTGCTGGTCCTTTTACTGTTTTTGCTCCAATTAATCAGGCTTTTATTAATGCAGGTTTTCCTACCGTTGCTTCTATTAATGCGGCAGATCCAAACACTCTTACTTCAATTTTAACCTATCATGTAATAGCGGCAAGAGTATTTTCATCGGACCTGGTGAATAATTCTACACCTGCTACCGTTAATGGTGGCACCGTAAAAATTACGTTGACAGGAGGGCCTAAAGTAAAAGGCAATAGCAACCCATCCGCTGCTTCTATTATTATTACAGATATTCTTACTACCAATGGAGTAGTGCACGTAATTAACCAGATATTACTACCATAAACTTTCTTAGAACCTGTCTAAAATTCATATTTCTAATAATATAAGCCGCAGATTCGCAGATTAAAAAACCTCAACTAGAATAACTTATCCGTACTACATCTGCGAATCTGCGGCTATACAAAAAAATATAAAATCATTTTTAGACAGCCTCTTAGTGTTAGACAAGGCCGGTTATTTCTATAACGGGCCATTTTTCAAAAGATTAAACACCGTTGACACTCATTAAACAACAGTTCACTCAGAAAATTGATGCTTTCGCGGTCTGAAAATGGGAATTGGGATATTCATTATGTTATATACTTAAACAATTTAATTATGAAAAGTACACACCACATTAAGACCTTTAGTTATTTAGTGTTAGTAAGCGCCATGCTGTTTATATCTTCCTGTAATAAAGATGATGATAAGCCGGCACCCAAAAATATTACCCAAATTGTAGTTGATGGTGCTGATTTTAGTTTATTAGAAACCGCTGTATTGACAGCTCAATTGGAAGGTGTTCTGGCAAATACTCCTAATTTAACTGTATTTGCACCTACCAATGCAGCCTTTCTTGCTGCCGGGTATACAGAAGCTGTTATTAAAAATACTTCCAAAACTGCTTTGCAGGCATTGTTACAGTATCATGTACTAAGTTCTATAGTTACCAGTGGAAATGTACCCGCAGGTCCCAATGCAGAAGTAGCTACGCTGGGTGGAGTAAAATTATTTACAACCCGGGGTGCTAATGGAGTTTTTATTAATGGAGTTAAAGTAACTACTGCAGATGTAAGTGCTGCAAATGGCGTAATACATATTATTGACCGCGTTTTGGTTCCGCCGGCAGGTAATATAGTTGCTACTGCTCAGGCTGTTCCAACACTTTCTTATTTAGTAGCAGCGGTATTAAGGGCAGATGCAAGTGGAACCAGTATTTCTGGGGCATTGTCGGCAGCAGGGCCACTAACTGTATTTGCACCAACCAATCAGGCCTTTATTGATGCAGGCTTTCCAACTATTGCAGCAATAAATGCAGCAGATCCGAACACTTTAAAAAATATTTTGTTGTACCATGTAATAGGCGCAAGGGTATTTTCATCTGACCTTACCGAAGGGGCTCAGCCTACCACGGTGCAGGGAAGTAAAATAACTATTAAACTGGCCGGAGGTGCGAAAGTTAGAGGTAATGCAAATATAGCAGATGCAGGTATTAGTATTACTGATATTGTAACAACGAACGGTGTAGTACACGTAATTGATAAGGTATTAATTCCCTGATTTTGAAAGACCATTTTCATCAACCTTTGGTTATTGCCGGGGGTTGATTTTTTTATTTCAAAAATATGTTTAAGCATAAATACAGGTACTGGTTTATTATTTGTTTATCTCTGTATACATTTATAAATACAGTGTTGTGCGAAGTATATACTTATTTCAATATCACCATTGAATGGTATTATGCAATACTTACTATTTTCCTGATTACTTTTTTTACCTGGGAAGGAAATCGTTTGTTTCAACCTGTTCTTGAAAAACAAGTTAAGCCGGCAACTAATAAAATTAAATACCTGGCAACCTTCTTTCTTGCGGGCAATATAATTTCATTTGCTTTTACTTTTATTGTTGTTTGGTTTGTTGGAATGGTTCTCCATCAACATAGTTTTCAGCAAAATATGATACCCTTAAAGCTGAATATTATTTATGGCGGCCTCGTAAATTTATTTTTTCATCTTATAAATGCGATCTTCTTTTTCTTTAAAGAGTATAAAAAACAATGGATAGAGGCGGAAGAGTTAAGGCAAAATAGTACGCAGGCACAATTACAACTAATAAAAAGTCAGGTTAATCCACATTTTCTTTTTAATAATCTTAATGTACTTTCTTCCCTGGTAATAAAAGATAATCCGGAAGCAAATAAATTTATAGAAGAGTTTTCCAAAGTGTACAGGTATATTCTTTCTAACCAGGATAAAGAACTGGTAGAATTAGAGAATGAACTCGACTTTATAAAGCCGTATATTTTTTTATTAAAAAAGCGTTTCGATGAGGGCCTGGAGGTGGTAATGGATATTCCTGAAAAGTATAAAAAATCTTATGTAATTCCGGTGGCTCTGCAAATGCTTATTGAAAACGCCATCAAACATAATATCGTATCGCATACAAAACCACTTCGAATTGATGTACATGTAAACGGTAATAATACGCTGGTGATTTCTAATAACCTTCAGCCAAAAAAATCTGCAGAGGCATCTACTCAAATTGGATTGCAAAATATTAAGAAGCGATACGAATTAATCAGTAGCCGGAACGTAGAAGTGGTTTGTACCGAAAAAGAATTTATTGTTTCAATTCCGTTATTAAGCATAAACTGATCAATATATGAAAGTGCTTATAGTAGAAGATGAACGATTGGCAGCACAACGGCTTCAACACCTGTTGAAACAGTTCGATCCTTCAATTGAAGTGGTGGGTACAACCGAAAGTATAACCGATACGGTACAATTTCTGTTGAAACAATCCCAGCCCGATTTGCTTTTATTGGATATTCAACTAAGTGATGGGCATAGTTTCGATATTTTTAAGATGGTTCAATTTAATAAGCCGGTTATTTTTACTACGGCGTTTGATCAGTTTGCGATTGATGCCTTTAAATTATTTAGTATCGATTATATTCTTAAGCCTGTTACAGCAGAGATACTAGCGAAGGCCTTAAATAAGTTTCATTCAATAACTACTCCGGCTACTATTAAAACTGATTATGCGCTTTTAGCAAAACAACTCGCCAAAGAATCGGGCAATCATTTTAAGAACAGGTTTCTGGCAAAAGTGGGGCAGCGTTTATTTTTTGTAGAAGTGGCAGATATAGCTTTTTTCCAGGCAGATAATAAAATTGTTTACCTGGTAGATAAAGAGGGTAACCGGTTTGTGATCGATTATACACTCGAAAAATTGGAGCTTCTATTAAACCCTAAAGAATTTTTTAGACTTAACAGACGTTTTATAGTTAAGGTATCTGCCATAGAACATATAAAACCCTTTTATAACAGCCGCCTGAAACTTTCTGTGAAAGGTGCTACCGCTTCGGAAGAAATGATTATAAGTCGGGAACGTGTATCCGAATTTAAGGCCTGGGCAGAGTCGTGAATAACTTCTTTATATACTAATGATGTATTCAGGATAATTATTTATCTTGTTTCATCAATTAGACCAATGAATTTCAACCGTAATTCTTTTTATCTCCTCTTTATTGTTTTTATATTTTGCACAGCCTGTGGCAAAAATGATAATGGTCCTCCTCCCAATCCTCCAAAATTTGATACATTGGGTATTGGCTGGCAAAAAATTTCGCTGCCAGATACGTTGAATTTAAGTGATATTTTTTTTGTGGATGATGTCACTGGTTATTTATGCGGAAATGCTTACCTGGCAAAATCTATAAATGGAGGACTAAGCTGGAGCAGGTACATTTTACCGGACAGTGTTAACGAGCAACTAATTAATATTTTTTTCCTAGATAAAAACCATGGCTGGGTAGTAGGGAACGAATTTCTTTTGCGAACTGAAAATGGTGGAACGAGTTGGCAATTTATAAGGATTCCTTCAAATAAAATGGGTGTGCCAGATGTTCAGTTTTTAACTAACTCCTTAGGATACATGACAAAGGCAGGCGCTATATATAAATCAATAGATGGTGGTTTAACCTGGACAAAAGCAGCATCCTTTAATAATGCATCAGGCTTGTTTTTTTTAAATTTAACTACAGGTTGGGTAACGGGAGGTGCAATTATTAAACGAACCGATAACGGTGGGAGTTCTTTTTCTTTTGAAAAATCTATTTCAGATGGAAATTATAGTATTCAATTTACGGATAACTTACATGGATGGGTAACTGGTGGCCCAGGAATTGTTTGGCGAACAATTGATGGAGGCAATAATTGGGAACAATTAACAGAAAAAGGCTTTGGAGGCGATCTTTCTTTTTTTGATAATAATAATGGTTATATACTCTCTGGCTCAAAAATATACAAAACAACCGACGGTGGAAAAACACTCGATAAACAGTCATCTATACATAAAGGTGTTATAGTTGAAATACATTTTACGAACCTCAACCATGGATGGGCGGTAGGTTCTAATGGCGGAGTGTACCGCTTTTCGAAATAGAATGAAAAAATTATGAGTTACGAGGAATACCTGGGCAAAGACAAACGCTTTAAAAAATTAATGGAAGAACACGGGATTCTCGCCGTAACAAAAAGAAAAAATATTTGTCTTTATCTCTGTGGATCTATTATGAGTCAGCAACTCTCCACTAAGGTAGCTGCTGTTATTTATCAACGCTTCGTAGATTTATATGGAGGAAAAGAACCGAGTCCGCAACAAATCGTTGAAACGCCATTACCAACGCTTCGGTCGATTGGGTTATCGAATGCAAAAACACAATACGTTCATAATGTAGCCAGGTTTGCCATTGAACAGGGGATGGAACTAAAGAAGCTGAATAAAATGACTAATGAAGAAGTAATTAATTATTTTGTTACTATTAAGGGCGTTGGCAGGTGGACGGTAGAAATGTTATTGATGTTTGCGTTAGGCAGGGAAGACGTGTTTGCGGTAGATGATCTTGGAATACAGAATGCAATGATAGGGTTGTATAAATTGAATAGAGAAGATAAAAAAAAGTTTAAAGAAAATATGTTGCGCATCTCCAACAAATGGAGCCCTTACCGTACCTATGCCTGTATGCATTTGTGGAAATGGAAAGACAATGCGTAAAGCGTAAAAAATAAATAACGTTGAGATTTAAGAAAGCTTCGGTAATTATATAGTTGCCTGCAAGTTTGGAACCTCCAAGTTAAAATTGAGCAAAATTTAATAAAAGGGACACTGAAATATTCCAGTATCCCTTTTAGAAATTGGCTGATTAAATAACTAAGCGTAAGAAATCAGTTTCCAGCTTACCGCCTTACCATCATATGGAGGCATTGTGTTCCCATTTGCAATAGGCGCTGTAGTAGAAGTGTATCCTTCAACTTTCCAAACACCACTTTCAGGGCATTTTTCACCTGTCTTGGCAATTGTACCTAATGGTTTTTTCATAACTAAATTATTTAAACCTTCCCCAAAGTTTGGATTTCCGGGAGGAGAAATTTCCGGTCAAGGGAATTTGGAAACTTAGATTTTAGCATTATCTTTAATTTTTCCAATCAAGATTTGTTATGAATCTAAGGAGTCAAGACAATTTCCCTTAAAGTTATTTTCTTGACTTTTTTGTTTTTACTGGTTTTCGATTATTATAATTTTCTTTTGAGTTAATCATTTTTTTTATATTCTGGCTTATTAAAAAATATTTTTACATAATCATCAAATAAGAAAAAGCGATTTTTTACGCCTAAATTTAATTCTCTAAGAATACCGAATTTATGTAAATCATTTATTAATCGGTTTGCGATTGAATAGTTCATATCAATATTTTTGACAAGTTCATTTACCGTAATTACAGGTGAACTATATAAATAATTAATTAAAATCAATGCGTTTTTTTGACGTACTCCAAATTTTGGAAGTATCTTTCTTTCTATACGTTCTTTTAGATTCAATATATCTTTAAAAGTTTGTATACTACTATTTGCAGTTTCAATTACTCCAACAAGAAAAAATTTTAACCATTGGGTCATGTCATTATGAGTGCGAACTCGATGTAAATTATCATAGTAATAACTTCTATGGTGTTCAAAAAAATCTGATAAATATAAAGCAGGCTTTATCATTAAACCTTTTTCGACAAGATATAAAGTAATTAACAATCGCCCCATTCGACCATTTCCATCTAAAAATGGGTGAATTGTTTCAAATTGATAATGAAGCATTGCTATTCTAATCAGATGAGGAGTATGAATATCTTCTGCATGCATAAATTTTTCAAAATCACTCATTAGATTGTCTATATCTTCAAAATGTGGTGGAATATAAGTTGCATCTCTTAATGTAGCGCCAATCCAATTTTGGCTTCTTCTATATTCACCAGGATTTTTATTTTTGCCTCTTACACCCTGCATTAAAACTCTATGCGTTTCTTTTATAAGCTTATTGGCAATTGGAATTTCATTCTTTCTTTCTATTGAATAATTAATAGCACTTATATAATTTAAAACCTCTTCTTTATCATCTCTCTTTTCTGGATTAATGTCTTCTTGTTTAATAAGAACATCTTCCATATTGGTTTGAGTTCCTTCAATTCTGCTACTAGTGGTTGCTTCTTTTGTAATATGCATTTGAATAAAAAAATCTACATTAGGGACTAATTGTGCAAATGCATTTAAAGTTCCTAAAGTCCTGTCAGCATCACTTAATAGCGATTGTAGTTCTGGAATATCTATTAACCAATCGTAATAAATGAATTCTGGGCAAAAGCTTTGATATTGAAACTGAGACTTTTGAGTACCAGAAATGAAAGAAGATATATTTTTAATTTGAGCCATTTTTTAATCTTGAACCGAATTTCATTTACAAATATATGCTATAATTGCAAATAAAAATAATTTTATTTGCAATTTCTCTCATTTTTCATATATACACTTGATTATAAATCGAATATTCCTCCATCCAAGCAAAATTTGGTGGTCATTAATAAATCTACTATTAAAAGAAAGGGAATTGAAGGGAAATGACTAAACCTGCAGGCAACAAAAGGTTTTGTGCAATTGAGGCTGAACGTTATAGCAATCATTAGCAATGCATATCTCTGTTTCATATTCGGCGGACGGTATTCTACAGGGCAGTAGTATTAGACATCAACATTTAATTATAAATAGAATTAAGCGTTTAAGTCGTGAATTGGTTTATATATAATGGTTTCATTTGAACCATAGTTACGATTAGTTTATGAAAGCTACTTTTGCCAAATGTCCTTCTGTTAAACCGATAGAAGAATTCGTTGAGATAAGC
>JANNEK010000406.1:0-11410 GCA_031378605.1 Chitinophagaceae bacterium
GCCAGAAATATAATTTGGTATGGGATAAAGTGCTTGGGCTTGATTTATTCCCACCATCTGTATATGATAAAGAAATAGCTTACTATCTTACCAAACAAAATAAATTTGGATTGCCACTTGATAGCAGGAAAACCTATACAAAAAATGATTGGATAGTATGGACCGCTACCTTAGCAAAAACTCAAAAAGATTTTGAAGCGTTGATTGCACCTGTGTACAAATTTGCCACGGAAACACCTACACGAGTTCCACTAAGTGATTGGCATGAAACAACAAACGGAAAGCAGGTTGGTTTTCAGGCTCGATCAGTTGTTGGGGGATATTTTATCAAATTACTAGACTATAAATGGAAAAATAAATAGTATGAAATTTTCTATGTCGCTTTTCATAGTGGGTTTTTCGATATTTTTTTATCGATGTAGTCCTGCATCGAATCAAACAACTGTTGCTATGGTGAAGAGTTTGGATAATAGTTTATCCAATATCAATTATTTAAATAATAAAGCGCCTTTACAACCTTTGTATTTCTATAAACTACCGGTTGGAACTATTAAGCCAGCAAGTTGGTTAGGCAAGTTAATAGAATTACAAAGTGAAGGATTAGCCGGTCGACTTGCAGAAATAAGTGTTTGGCTGGGGAAAGATAGCAGTGCATGGTTACGCAAAGATGGAATAGGAAAATATGGTTGGGAAGAATTACCTTATTGGTTGAAAGGCTATGCAAATATTGGATATGTGCTTGGTAAAAAGAAGATGATTGATGAATCGAAAATTTGGTTGGAAGGTGCTTTTAAAAGCCAACGACCCAATGGAGATTTTGGACCCATTGTATATAGACAAGGTAATCGCGACCTATGGGCAAACATGTTAATGCTCTTTTGTATGCAGTCGTATTTTGAGTATTCAAACGATAAGCGGGTAATCAACCTAATGACAAATTATTTCAAATGGCAGCAGACTATACCAGATAGTTTGTTCTTAAAAGATTATTGGGAAAATAGCAGGGGAGGAGACAATCTATATAGTGTTTATTGGTTGTATAATCACACGGGTGATCAATCCTTACTATCGTTGGCCGATAAAATTCATCGCAATACTGCTAACTGGAAACAGGATAGCACTCTTCCAAATTGGCATAATGTTAATGTGGCCCAATGTTTCCGCGAGCCAGCTACCTATTATTTGCAATCGCATAATCCAGTTGATTTAACGGCAACCTATACTGATTTTGAATTAATTCGCACAAAATATGGGCAAGTACCCGGAGGTATGTTTGGTAGTGATGAAAACGCACGGGAAGGATATACCGATCCGAGGCAATGTGTCGAAACCTGTGGTATGGTGGAGCAAATGGCTTCTGATGAAATGTTACTTCGATTTACAGGAGATAGTAAATGGGCAGAGAATTGTGAAGATGTTGCATTCAATACTTTTCCGGCATCTTTTATGCCCGATCAAAAATCATTGCGGTATTTAACGGCTCCCAATATGGTAGTAAGCGACAGCAAAGATCATTCACCAGGTATTGATAATAGTGGACCTTTTTTAATGATGAATCCTTTTAGCAGTCGCTGTTGCCAGCACAATCATACCAGTGGATGGGTTTATTATGCAGAACATCTGAATATGGCCACTCCTGATAATGGAGTAGCCGCCATTTTTTATAGTAGTAGTGAAACCACACTCAAAGTAGGCAACGGCGAATCAATAACATTGAAAGAAACAACGAACTATCCTTTTGAGGAAGACATAACGTTTACGGTTAGTGCAACAAAAGAAGTTTCATTTCCCTTCTATTTACGCATACCTTCCTGGAGTGGTGCTATCACACTTTTAGTAAATGGCGAAAATTATCCCGTAGCAGAAGCTGGTGGGAAATATATAAAAGTAACCAGGCAATGGAAGGAAGGGGATAGTATTAAACTTAAACTTCCAATGAACCTAACCATGCGTACCTGGGGTCTGAATAAGAATAGTGTCAGTTTAAACTATGGGCCTTTAACCTATTCATTAAAGATAAAAGAAGAGTACCGGCAAGTGAATAGTACGAAAACCGCACAATGGGATGCTAAATGGCAAGAACATGCGAATCCTGCTGAATGGCCCTCTTTTGAAATTCATCCTGCTTCCTCCTGGAATTATGCATTGCTGATTAATAATAAAAATTGGATGGATAATTTTGATGTTAAAAAGAAACCGTGGCCCTCTGTTAATAACCCTTTTACGAATGAAACGGTTCCAATTGAAATTTTAGCAAAAGGCAGAAAGTTGCCAACGTGGACTATTGATCAATATGGTTTGTGTGGAGTATTACCGCAAAGCCCTGTAATCAGTAACGAACCCATTGAACAAATAACGCTAATACCAATGGGTGCTGCGCGATTGCGTATCGCTTCTTTTCCTGTAATTACAAAATAGTAGGATCATATGAAACGAACAACACTGCTCCTGATTCTTCTTTATTTCACTTGTATATCTTTTTCTCAACCTATATGGACAAAAGAAAAGGCGAACAGTTGGTATAAAAAGCAACCTTGGTTTGTTGGAGCAAATTTTTTACCAAGTTCTGCGATTAACCAATTGGAAATGTGGCAGGCTGAAAGTTTTGATGCGGCTACTATTGATCGTGAGCTTGGATGGGCCGCAGCTATTGGAATGAATATAATGAGAGTTTATTTGCATGACCTCGCCTGGAAGGCAGATGCAGCAGGATATAAAAAACGAATGAGTGAGTTCCTAACTATTGCATCGAAACACCATATTAAAATCCTCTTCACCATTTTTGATGATTGCTGGAACCCGGATGCAGCCATTGGTAAACAACCCGATCCTAAACCAGGTATTCATAATAGCGGTTGGGTTCGAAGCCCCAATAAAGCAACACACGATGATTCTGCTCAATGGGAATATCTTGAATTGTATGTAAAAGATATTCTTACTACGTTTAAAAATGATAAGCGAATTGTACTTTGGGACTTGTACAATGAGCCTGGTAATAGCGGCTATGAATTAAACTCGTTGCCTTTATTAAAAAAAATAGTTCAATGGGCATGGGCTGTTCGTCCATCGCAACCTTTATCCGTAGGCATATGGTACGATAACAAAGAGCTAAACGAATTCCAGGCAGCGAATTCAGATGTAATTACCTTTCATAATTATGGAAATGCGGAGAGCCTTGAAAAACAAATAAAGGAATTGAAGATGTTAGGCAAACCTGTAATCTGTACCGAATATATGGCTCGTACACGTGATAGCAAATTTCAAACTCATTTACCCATTTTTAAAAAATATAAAGTAGCAGCTATTAATTGGGGATTGGTAGCCGGGAAAAGCAATACCATTTATCAATGGAGCACACCGATACCCGATGGAAGTGAGCCATCAATTTGGTTTCACGATGTATTTCGAAAAGATGGTACCCCATATGATAAAGTAGAGATAGAAGCTATTAAAAAATTAACTACGAAAAAATGAGCATGAAGTCTTCTTTTATAATATGTCTACCGCTTTTGATAATTTATACTTCATTTTCCCAGTCATATGTACCTGAGAAAAACAATAATAAAGTAAAAATAAACCCTATTGTTCCTATTAAAGCGTTTGCTTTTAATTTGCGCGATGTAAAGTTGCTCAATAGCCCTTTTACCAATGCTATGAGTAAAGACAGTGCCTATTTAATGTTATTAAAGCCAGATCGGTTGTTATATCGGTTTTATAAGCATGCCGGGCTAGCGGTTAAGGATTCAATTTATGGAGGCTGGGAGAGCGAGGGATTATCGGGTCATACTTTAGGTCATTATCTTTCTGCTGTATCCATGATGTATATTTCTACGGGTAATCAAGCCTTCAAAACTAAAATTGATTATGTAGTAAATGAACTGGATCGTTGTCAGAAGGCCAGGGAAACCGGATATATTGGAGCCATTCCCAAAGAGGATTCAATTTTCGGAAACCTGGCAAAGGGAAAAATCAGAACAAGTGGCTTTGATATGAATGGAGGCTGGAGCCCCTGGTATACGGTGCATAAACTGATGGCGGGTTTGGTGGATGCTTATTTATATGCCGATAATAAGCAGGCATTAAAAATAGTAACGGGCATGGCTGACTGGACTTATTATACCATTAATCATTTAAATGATTCACTTCGGTTAAAAATGTTGAATTGTGAATATGGCGGAATGAGTGAAGTGTTGGCGAATATTTATTCCATTAATGGAAATAAAAAGTATTTGGATTTATCCTATAAATTTTATGATGAGTTTGTAATGGAAAAACTTGCACTACGCATCGATCCATTACCCGGTAAACATAGTAACACCAATGTTCCTAAAGCGATTGGCAGTGCAAGGCAATTTGAACTTACCGGAAATGAACGTGATAAAACAATTGCGGGTTTTTTTTGGGAAACAATGGTTAAGCATCACAGTTATGTAATTGGTGGAAATAGTAATTATGAATATTGTGGCCAGGCTGATTCTCTGAACGATCGGCTAAGCGATAATACCTGCGAAACCTGTAATACCTATAATATGCTGAAGTTAACAAGGCATTTATTTGCGTTGCAGCCTTCAGTTGAATTAATGGACTATTACGAAAAAGGTTTGTACAATCATATACTTGCTTCTCAAAACCCAACCAACGGAATGATGTGTTATTTTGTTCCTTTACGCATGGGTACCCAAAAGCAATTCAGCGATTCGTTTAATACATTTACCTGCTGCGTTGGAAGCGGAATCGAAAATCATAGTAAATATGCTGAAAGTATTTACAGCGAAGGTTCAGATGGAAGTTTATTTATAAATCTTTTTATCCCGTCCAAACTTAATTGGAAAACGAAAGGAATAACAATTCGGCAAGAAACAGATTTTCCCGCTAATGATAAAATTCGTTTTATTATTCAAACATCCGTTTTCAAAGAACTTACACTTCGTATTCGAAAGCCTGCATGGGCAACTAAAGGAGTGGCGGTAAGTATGAATGGTAAAACGATTGCTTATACCTATGATGATTATGGTTATATACTGGTTAGGGAAAAATTTAAGATGAATGATGTTGTTCTGGTAACTACTCCAATGGAATTATATACTGAAGCGATGCCCGATAACTCCAATCGCATCGCATTTAAATACGGGCCGCTGGTGTTGGCTGGCCTTTTAGGAAAAGAGCGACCTGATCCTGTTATTGGTACTCCTGTTTTACTAACGAATAACCGAAAAGTAAACGATTGGATACATACTACTTCTCAGCCATTGCAATTTGAAATGAAAGGAGTTGGTAAACCATTCGATGTAACATTGATTCCTTTTTATAAAACATACGATCAATATTATAGTGTGTATTGGGATTATTTTACGCCAGAGGATTGGAAAAAACTTCAGTCAGAGTATGAAGCCGATAAAAAAAGAATACAGTCGATTGAAGACAGAACCATTGATAATTTCCGTATTGGTGAAATGCAACCCGAAAGAGATCATAATTTGAAAGCCAGCGAACAATCGTATGTAGATGATGCACTGGGAAGAAAAGGAAGGGAATGCAGGCGAAACAATTATTTTTCTTTTGTTATGAAACTTGAACAAGGTGTGGAAGCAGGGTTATTGTTTACGTATATTGGCGACGATAAAGATCGTAAATGGGATTTATTGGTGGATGGAGTAAAAATTCAAACGATTGAATGGAACGGAGGTAGGACAGGTAAATTTTATGATATTGAATATACCCTGCCGGCAGTACTATTGCAAGGCAAATCGAATATTACGGTGAGGGTAGAAGCAAATTATGGAAAAACAGCCGGAAGAATTTTTGGAGTAAGGGTTCTACGAAAAGGTTCTTAAATCGCATGGTAACTTGCAAGTTTATGGCAACAGTGCATAGCAAATCAGATATACATAATTTTGACCATAGAAAATGACTCGACAAGAAGCAGAGCTAATATTACAACGAACGTTCAAACTACGAAAGTTTTACGATGAGCAATGGCTGACTATTGACAAAATCCTAAAAAGCGAAAAAGTATTGCTCATTGAAAAAACTGGCTTTGGAAAATCTCTTTGCTTTCAATTTCCGGCAACTGTTTTTAAGGGGATAACTGTTATATTCTCCCCGCTTATAGCCCTTATGAGAGACCAAGTAAAAAAACTTACTTCATTAGGGATATCTGCAAGATGTATCAATAGTGAACAAACAGCCGAAGAAAACACACAAGTAATAAATGAGGCAAAACAGGGAAAAATAAAAATATTGTATATCGCACCGGAAAGACAAGAGAACAACGAGTGGATTGACGCGACACAACAAATGAATTTATCAATGGTTGTAATTGATGAAGCGCATTGTATTTCTGTTTGGGGGCATGACTTCCGACCTGCTTTCAAAAGAATAATTAATCTCGTAAAACTTTTACCCAAAGGGCTTCCAGTTCTTGCAACAACAGCCACAGCGACAAAAAGGGTTGAGCAGGACGTTGCTCAACAAATCGGGAGTAATATAACTACCATTCGAGGCAACTTAATGAGAGACAACTTTAAGTTGTTTGTAATTAAAGTTTCCTCAGAAGATGAAAAGTTAATTTGGTTAGGAAAGAATTTAGATAAACTCCCTGGTTCAGGAATACTTTATACAGGAACAAGAGTTGACACCGAAATTTATTCAAAATGGTTTGAGCATTTAAAAATTTCTTCAACTGCCTACAATGCAGGACTTGATGCTGATTCAAGAATTGCAATTGAAAATGGATTAATGGCTAATAAATGGAAATGTATTGTATCCACAAATGCCTTAGGAATGGGGATTGACAAGCCAGACATTCGTTTTATAATACACACTCAAATTCCTCAATCACCAATACATTATTATCAAGAAATAGGCAGGGCAGGCAGGGATGGACAACCCTCATATATCATTTTATTTTACAATTCTGAAGACAGAAAACTACCCGAAGCGTTTATCGAAGGAGGCAGACCAGCTATTAAAAAGTATGACAATGTAATTGATGCAATAAAATTAGAATTACTTGGAGAAAGAGATTTGATGAAACGAACCAACTTAAAGCAGAATCAAATAAGAGTGATTAAAGCTGATTTAATTGAGCAAGGAATCATTCGTGAAGTGATGATTGGCGAAAGTAAGAAATATGAATTTGTTCCTAACTCACAGCCATTAAACACAAAGGCATTTGAGGAGTTGCGTAATGTAAAAATGCAATATCTTGAAAACATGATTGAGTATGTCGAAACAACTAAATCAAGAATGAATTTTCTTTGTGATTATTTGGGAGATAATTCAAATCAAACATTCACAAACTGTGATAACACAGGTGAGAAGAAAATAATAGTCTCAATCACACCCGACTGGATAGAGAAACTCCAAAATTTTAGAGAAGATTACTTCCCAGAATTGGAAGTGGAGGCAAAAGGTTCAAAAATTGTAAATGGTGTAGCTGCTTCTTATTATGGTGCTTCCAATGTTGGAGCCGCACTTCATCGTTCAAAATATGAGAAAGGCGGAGATTTTCCTGATTTCCTTTTGAAGCTTGTTTTAAAAGCATTTAGGAAAAAATATGGACAAGAGAAATTTGACTTAGTAGTTTATGTTCCTCCAACTTCATCAGGTGATTTGGTAAAAAATTTCGCTGTTAAAGTTGCACAAGTTCTGAAATTCCCGATTTCTCATAATCTACAAAAAAGCAGGCAGACCAAAGAACAAAAAGTATTTGAAAATAGGTTTCTTAAAACTGACAATGTTAGTGGTGCTTTTACATTTGTTACACCGAATGACATCAAAGGTAAAAGCATTTTACTAGTTGATGACATATTTGATAGTGGTGCAACAGTAAAAGAAATAGGAAAATTATTAACTAACTTTGGAGCAATAAAAATAGCTCCTATTATAATTGCAAGAACCGTAGGAGGAGATTTAGTATGATGAAAGAAGCCGCATATTGGATTTCTTTGGCACATTTGCCAAGATGGGGACATTTAAAAATAAATACACTCATTATAAAATTTTTCCACGAAAACAAGATTTCTGTGGAAGATTTTTTCCAATTGTCAGAAACCAATTGGAGAGAAACATATCAATTAGATGAAAAACAAATTTCTGATTTAAAACAAGCTAAATCAGAATTAGTAAGTAATGCTTTTCTTGCTGAATCATATCTTAGCCAGGGTTTTGAAATAATTCCTATTATATCGCCTGAATATTCAAAAACTTTAAAAAGCAATTTAAAAGCTACGCATTCCCCTGCTATTCTGTATATAAAAGGAAACAAAAAAATATTAGAAGAAAAATCAATTGCAATTGTAGGTTCAAGAGATGCCTCTCAAATTGCATTAAAATTTACAGACAACATTGCAAAACTTGCAAGTAAAGAATTCAAAGTAGTTGTAAGTGGGTTTGCTAAAGGAGTTGATAAACAAGCGTTAGATTCAACAATTAATTATAAAGGACAAAGCATTATTGTTTTGCCACAAGGGATAATGACTTTTGGTTCGGGGTTTAAAAATTATTACAAACAAATAATTGACGGTGATGTTTTAGTTTTAAGCACATTTTTCCCAAAAGCTCCATGGAAAGCGGAATTAGCAATGGCAAGAAATCCTATCATATACGGTCTTGCTGACGAAATTTTCGTTGCTGAATCTTCAGAAAAAGGTGGAACTTGGTCAGGCGTAGTTGATGGATTAAGAAAAGGAAGAAAAATTTTCGTTAGAAAGCCTGAATTAAATGAAAAAAATGCAAACCTCATTTTAATACAAAATGGAGCAGTACCAGTTGATTTCGATGGCAATCAACTAACTAAAGTCTATGATTCATCAAATGCTGACATAGCATCTGTGGTTCAAGAACCAAACGACACAGAATCTTTAGAATCAAAAGTTCGTTCTGCTTTTAACGGAAGACCGCTAACAGCGAAAGAACTACTTACGAAATTGAATCTCAACTGGACATTCAATAAACTTAACAGCTATTTAAAAAAACTGGAATTTATAGAAGTTGTGAAAGAAAAAAAAGTGAATTTATATAAGCTAAAAGGCACAACCGAAACTAAGCAAACAACTCTTTTTGTTTAAACAAAAAAGAGAAAACCAGCAGCCAACAGAAGGTTTTATGCAATTGGAGCTCGACGCCCGCCCTTACCCAACGGTACGGGCGGTACAATCATCGGCAATGCGAACCCCAGTTTTATTTTCGGCGGACGGAATTCTGCCAAGCTATAGTGCTAACAATCAACTTTTAATTATAAATTTAGCTTCAGTTCCGGGCAGACAGGTGGTCAATTTCCTAACTGCACAAAGCCTCGAACGAAAATTTCGATATCAGATTATGATTTAATGAAGGTTAGGAATTTCATTAAATGTTTAAAACTAAAGTATCCTGCAGTTATTGAATTATAAATTACAGACTGCAAACTATAAAATAACAAACTATTAAATGAGCAAAGCAATTGTAATTGGAGGAGGCATCATTGGATTAAGCACGGCCTATTATTTAAATAAAAGCGGATGGGATGTTACTGTTTTGGAAAAAGGAGATTTTAGTGATAACTGCTCCTATGGAAATTGCGGCTATATCTGCCCAAGTCATTTTATTCCCTTAGCAACGCCCGGTATTGTGAAGCAGGGTTTAAAATGGATGTGGAATTCTAAAAGTCCCTTCTATGTTCAACCGCGTTTAGATTGGAATCTTATAAATTGGGGTTTAAAGTTTATACGAATTGCTACACCAAAACATGTTGCGTCGTCTGCAGTACCATTGCGGGATATTGCGATGATCAGTCAGCGAGAATATGTTGAATGGACCAAGCTGCCCGACTTTAATTTTTCGTATGAGCATAAGGGATTGTTAGAAATATTTCAAACACCCAAGGGTGCCGAACATGCCCTTCATACGGTAGAATCAGCATTGTCACTTGGATTAAATGATACAAAACTATTAAGCAAGGCAGAACTGGATGCATTGGAACCTCATACACGCATCAATGGACTAGGCGCCATACTATTTAATTGTGATGCCCATTGTTATCCAAATAAATTAATGAGCAACCTGATCGTATACCTTGAAAAAAAGGGTGTTCATATGCAGCGCAATGAACCGGTAACAGGTTTTGAAAAGAATGGTAATAAGATTAGTAAGGTTTTTACCACCGTAGGTAGTAATGGAAATGAAAAGGAATATATTGGAGATGAAGTAGTGATTGCTACAGGTTCCTGGGGTAGAGAAACGGCTGCGTTATTGGATGTAAAAATTCCGCTGATGCCTGGCCGTGGATATTCTATTACCTTAGAAAATTCTCCGTACAAAGTAAATTACCCAGCCGTACTCATAGAAGGCAGGGCAGCTATTACGCCTATGGATGGCAATAAAATTCGTTTTGGTGGAACAATGGAGATTACTTCCCACAAAACCCCTCCGCGTATGAACAGGGTAAAGGGTATTTTGGATGCGGTGAAACGTTTTTATCCTGATTTTGATGTGCCTATGCCAACCATCGACAAAATTTGGTATGGATACCGGCCATGTTCAGCCGATGGGTTGCCCTATATTGGCCGAACAAAAAAAATTGACAATGTTGTTCTTGCAACGGGTCATTCTATGGTTGGGTTAAGCTTAGGCGCGGGTACTGGAAAATTAGTGAGTGAAATAATAAACAATCAGCCGGCGAGCATGGAACTTAAACCATTTTCCGTAGAAAGATTTGGATGACCGTTGTTTTGATTCCCCTATTTATAGCGAAGAAATACTGCAAATCTCTTTAAAAAATCAATTTAAATTTTATTGTATGAAAATGATTTTTTCCCTCTTGATTGGCATCTTGCCAGTTATTATTGGATATACACAAAGTGTAGGCATTGGTACAACTACTCCAAATGCATCTGCAAAGTTGGATATAACTTCGGATAATGCTGGCGTATTGGTGCCAAGAATGACGACCGGTGATCGTAATCGAATTGTAAATCCGGCAAAAGGTTTGCTTGTGTTTGATTCCACCACCAATAATTTTTGGTTTTATAATGGCAATGCGTGGAGCCAAATGCTATATAACAATAATGTCCGTTTTGGATTTGATCTGCAGCAAAATTCTACATTGTCTACTGCCTATAATATTCCATTTATAAATAATTATAACCTGGATCCCCTGGCGGTAACACTTACCAATGCTACTACCTTAACAATAATTCAGCAGGGCCTCTATCACTTCAGCCTGCTTGGGTTAAAACACAATGAAAGTGCTCCAAGCGCAACAGCTACAAGCGCCCTATTTAATCTATCTATTACTATAAATGGAAAACTATACCAGCTCATCGTTAACGGGGTACAAGTAGGTTCGTCCTCAAGCTGGAGCTTTGGCACCAGCACTCTTTCATTTGATCTATTTATACCAGCCAATTCTACACTAACGATAAATGCT
>JANNEK010000326.1:0-4102 GCA_031378605.1 Chitinophagaceae bacterium
TTATCTGTGCGCCTCGCCAGCAATCGTCCACCCGCTCCGTTTTCCGCTGGTTTTTGATTTGCACGTTGTAGTCTCACAGCAGAAAACCCCAATCCTTTTATCATTACTGATTTAACAACCCTGTAATACCATTTTGCAGGAACAATATTTGATACGGTTCTCAGCGGCAGTGGCATGTTTTCTATCGGGAACATAAAACCGCTTAGCATTATCGTGGGCAAAAACAATGCAACCAGTGAAATAAACATAGCCGTTTGCTGTGTGGCTGCGCCAGAGGATATCAACAACCCAAGCGATAACGAAACAAGAATAAATAAAATACTTTCAGCAACAAGTAAAAAAAGACTGCCATTAACAGGTACTTCAAGCACATATACACTCAACATTAAAATACTTGCAATGTTAATGATCGACAATAACAGGTAAGGAACCGCTTTAGCAATCACGATCATGATTGGTTTCATTGGCGATACCAGCAACACTTCCAGCGTACCCATTTCCTTTTCCTTTACAATGGTAATAGCTGTCATCATTGTACAGACTAATAATAAAACCATTGCCATAACACCTGGTACAAAATTGAATGCACCTTTCTGTTGAGGGTTGTACAGCATCCTCATTTCCGTAGAGATGGTGTAGGGCAGTTTTCGGTTATTCGTGATTCGATTTTGATAGTCGAAAATAATTGCCGTTGCATAATTTGTTAGTGTATTTGCCACATTGGGATCGGAAGCATCGGCCAGTAATTGAACCTGTGCTTTATTCAAATGATTCAAATCTTGTTCAAACTGCGATGGAAAAACAATTGCCATTTTAATTTTTCCGCTTTGAAATGCCTTTTCAATTTCATCGGGTGAATTAAAATTACTTACTACTTCAAAATAACGGCTGGCATTAATTTCTGACACTAGAGCTATGGAAGCAGCATCCTTTGACGGATCAAGTATTCCGATTTTAGCATTCTTTACTTCATTGGTAAGCGCAAAGCCGAATATAATAATCTGTATTACCGGCATGCCCAATAAAATAAACATGGTTCGTTTATCGCGCCAGATATGAAAAAATTCCTTTTTTATAAAAATATAAAACTGCTTCATTCAACGTCTATTTATCTACGTAACAGAAAATATTTTCATCTAACCTTACCATTGGAATCAATTTCTTTTCCTGCAAATTTTAAATCCAAACCAGGTTACTTATCCGGAAAATTAAATTTCAGCATAAAATCAATCAGCCGCTCTTTTGGCCTTCCTGGCTAATTGTAAAAAAACTTCATCCATGGATGCAGCAGCGTACATTTTTCGCAACGCAGCAGGTGTATCCATCGCTTCTATTCTACCGTCGACCATAATACTAACGCGATTACAATATTCGGCTTCGTCCATATAGTGTGTCGTAACAAAAACAGTAATACCTTTTGCCGCAGCTTCATAAATCATATTCCAGAATTCTCTACGCGTTACCGGATCAACTCCACCTGTTGGCTCATCTAAAAAAACTATTTTGGGTTCATGAAAAATAGCCACCGAAAAAGCCAGCTTTTGTTTCCATCCCAATGGAAGGGATCCTACTAATTTATTTCCTTCACTGGCAAGGTGCAAATGATCGAGAATAGAAATGGTTTTTTCTTTAATGAACGTATCACTCATTCCATAAATACCTCCATAGAACTTCATATTTTCTTTTACGGTAAGATCATCATACAATGAAAATTTCTGGCTCATATAACCAATATTCTGTTTGATGCGTTCATTTTGTTTAAAAACATCAAAACCTGCCACGCTGGCAATACCTGAAGTAGGTAAGGAAAGGCCACAGAGCATACGCATGGCCGTTGTTTTACCAGCTCCATTTGCACCCAGGAATCCAAATATTTCCCCTTTTTTAACATCAAAGGAAATATTATCGACCGCAACAAAACTGCCAAAGCGTTTACATAATTTTTCAGCTATAATTATTTTTTCATTGATCATATTAATAATGCATTAATTCCATAAAGCAATCTTCGATGGTGGGCTGAAGAGTAACCATCTCTAATTCCCCATTTAAAGCAGACTCAAGATTTTTTCTCAACGCTTCTCCGTTATTACCCGTTTTCATAATTACATTGTGATAGATGCCGGATGGATAGGCTCTTTCAACCTCAGGCATTTTTTTTACATCGGTTAATAATTGAAGCATATTATTTGCCCGCACACCAAAAATGGGTTTTCCAAACGCAGCAACAATCTGAGCGGGTGTATTGATCGACAAGATGGATCCATTTTGAATAAGTGCTACCCGATCGCACAAAGCAGCTTCATCCATATAGGGCGTTGATACAAGAATAGTAATTCCTTTCTCCTGCAATGACTTTAGCATAGCCCAAAACTCTTTCCGTGAAACAGCATCAACTCCTGTGGTTGGTTCGTCAAGAAATAATACAGAGGGACGGTGAATAAGTGCGCAACTAAGCGCCAGTTTTTGTTTCATACCCCCCGATAATTTACCCGCCTTTCTATCTTTAAAAGGTTCGATCTGTGAATAAATATCTTTTATCAATTCATAGTTATCGGAAACACTTGTATTAAAAATAGTAGCGAAGAACTCAAGATTTTCTATAACTGAAAGATCCGGATATAAAGAAAATTTTCCCGGCATATATCCCACACGTTGCCGTATTTTTTTATAGTCCTTTACTACATCACATCCATCTACAACCGCTCTTCCTTCATCGGCCAGCAATAAGGTAGTGAGTATTCTGAATAAAGAAGTTTTACCCGCTCCATCCGGGCCAATCATTCCAAATAGCTCGCCTTTGGTTACTTCAAAGCTTATGCCTTTCAACGCCTGCACCTTCGCTTTTTTAGTACCGTAGCTTTTGTAAATATTTTCGACTTCAATTGCAACCATGATAGTATTCCTAAACAAGAGGGGTGAAATGATTTAAGATATGTTATTCAACTAATAAATAATTTTTACCGATCATTCTTCTATTTCAGTTTTCCAATTTGAATTTCTCTGGGCAACACCAATTCCCCATACATACCAATTTTTAAGAACCCATCGTTTTTCACTTTTATTTTTACTGCATATACCAAATTGGTTCTTTCTTCTTTTGTTTGAATTGTTTTAGGTGTAAACTCTGCTTTATCAGAAATCCAAATAATAGTTCCGGAATAATCTTTATAATTATTAGCCCCGGCATCAACAATTACTTTCACTTCCTGATTTAATTTTATCTGTGGCAATTGTACACCTGAAATATAAGCGCGAAGATTTAATGAACTAAGGTCGGCAATCTTATACAGTGGTTTGCCGGGGGAAGTTATTTCCCCCGTCTCTGCATATTTCATAATAACAGTACCGGCAACGGGGTTAACAATGATTGCCCGTTGTATCTGGTCATTTAATTGTGCAATTCTCTTTTGAAGAGGAGCTCCTTCGCTTAATATACTTCTGTTTTGTGTGGCAATTGCGTTTCGCTGCACTACTATTTGTTGGCTAATTACATTCATTTCCTTTTGCACGATATCAATTTGCGCCATTATATCATCTAACTGCTTTTGAGTAGCAGCATCCGCTTTCACTAAATTTTCAACGCGTTGTTTTTCCTTGAGCAGATTGTTTAACCTGGATTGCTGAACAGCCCGTTGTTGTTCAAGTAACCGTACCTGTGGCATAGCATCCATGGTTTTTTGATTCAACGATTGGATACTTGCCTTTACCTGTTCTTTTTGCAATGAAATGCCTTCGGCATCTACCAATCCTACGGAACTGTCTTTCGACAGCATAGAACCTTCGCGTAGATTCAGCGAAACAATGCGACCGGCTAACTCCGACGACACTACTACTTCCTCTGCCTCAAAAGTACCTGAGGCATCGGCGATAGAATTATTATTGTTGCATCCCATCATTATTGCTGCCCCGATTGCTGCTAGTAAATACTTTTTCATTTTGAATGCTTTTAGTTATTGCCAGAAATATTTTTGTAATTTATTTGTGCCTGCAGCAATTGTAATTGATGTGCAATAGCAAGTTGCCTGGCTAAATCTTCGGCTGTTACTTCCCGTAAGTAATCGTTTGCCGTAATAACGCCATTGTCTAACTGAGCTTTGGCGGC
>JANNEK010000336.1:0-20817 GCA_031378605.1 Chitinophagaceae bacterium
AGGAGAGAAAGAGAAGACAGAAAGACAGAAAGAGAGAAAGAGAAGACAGAAAGAGGGGAAGAGAATACAGAAAGAGGGGAAGAGAATACAGAAAGAGGGGAAGAGAATACAGAAAGAGAATACAGAAGGGAGAAGGGAGAATACAGAATACAGAATAGAGAATACAGAATAGAGAATACAGAATACAGAAGGGAGAATACAGAATACAGAAAGGAGAATTTTAATATGAAAAAAGATTTATTCTATAATTTATTTAATGAAAGTCATAGCAATTTTTGACATTGGTAAAACAAATAAAAAATTATTTCTTTTTACTGAGGAGTATGAGGTGGTATTTGAAAAGTCGGTGCAGCTAACTGAAATAAAAGATGAAGACGGCGATGTATGTGAAGATATTAATGCGCTGCGCCATTTTATAACTGATTCATTGGCTGGAGTAATGAGCCTGACAGAATTTACAATTTCTGCCATCAACTTTTCTACCTACGGTGCTAGTTTTGTTTATGTGAATGAAAAAGGTGAACCTTTAACAGAACTGTACAATTATCTTAAAACATATCCCGCTGACTTACATCATCAATTTTACACAACTTATGGAGGCGAAGAATTATTTTCAACCGTTACCGCCTCTCCGGTATTAGGTAGTTTGAATTCGGGGTTACAAGTATTTCGATTCAAGAATGAGCAACCTGATAAATATAATCAAACATTGTTTGCTCTTCATCTTCCACAATATATAAGTTCACTAATCACAAAAAAATTTTGTTGCGAATTAACAAGTATTGGTTGCCATACAGGTTTGTGGAATTTCAACAGTAAATCCTATCATCATTGGGTAAATAAGGAAAAAATAATCGATAAATTGCCTTCACTACTTCCTCCCAGTACAAGCTTTAGTACAACATATAACAATCATTTACTGACTTGTGGCATTGGTTTGCATGATAGCTCTGCTGCATTGATTCCTTATTTGGCAAATTTCAATGAGCCATTTTTGTTGATTTCTACTGGCACCTGGTGCATAAGCTTGAATCCTTTTAATACTGCACCACTTACCAATGAGGAGCTAAAACAAGATTGCTTATGTTATTTAACCTATCAGGGAAATCCGGTGAAAGCATCGAGGTTGTTTGCAGGTAATGAACATGAAGTACAAATAAAAAATTTGGCTGACTTCTATAAAAAGCCATTAACCTATTTTAAAGCGATTGAGTTCAACCCGGAAATGGTGGATTCGATAAGATTGGATAAAGAATCTGCAAAAGCATTTCGCGAAACGGATCTGTTGAACTATGAAACTTTTGAAATAGCTTATCATCATTTCATGTTTTATCTTGTAAAAAAGCAAATTCTTTCTACCAAATTAATAATGAATGGAACTGCTGTTAAAAGAGTATTTGTTGATGGTGGATTTAGTAAAAATGCCCTGTTCATGAATTTTTTGGCAATGGCTTTACCCGAAATAGAAATATATGCTGCTTCCATGGCGCAGGCCTCGGCACTTGGTGCGGCGCTTGCTATTCATAATGACTGGAATAATAAAACTGTTCCAAAAAATATTATAGAATTGAGGTATTATTCAACAAAATAAAATATTTCCATGCTTAACAAAAAAAAGAGTGCGATGAAAAAATACTTCCTTCTAATTTCAATGCTGATTACTTTATTATTTACAAATGCACAGGTTATCATAAAGAAAGTTCTTACAGAGAATTTAGTGAACCCAATTGGTATCGAAGAAGAACATCCCCGTTTCAGTTGGGAATTGGCAAGTGAAAAAAGAAATATAATTCAAAAGGCCTATGAAATTAAAGTATTATCAGGCAAAACAAATGTATGGAGCAGTGGAAAGATTCTATCCGATCAATCGGTGCAGGTTCCTTATAAGGGAGTTGTGTTACAATCTGCCAAAAAATACAATTGGCAGGTTCGGATTTGGGATAATGACGATAAACCTTCGGTATGGTCTCAACCTGCCTCTTTTCAAATGGGATTATTATCTAAAAATGAATGGAAGGCAAAATGGATTAGCGCCGGTGCCATAGAGGATTCAATTAACCGGCCTGCTGTATATTTTCGTAAAGAATTTGCAATCACTAAAAAAATTGTTCGTGCTACTGCTTATATTACTGCCCATGGAATGTATGAGGCACAATTAAATGGAAAGAAAATTGGTGACGACTTTTTAACCCCGGGCTGGACAAGTTATAAAAAAAGATTGCAATACCAGCAATACGATGTAACGGCGATGTTACAGCCTGGGAAAAACGTATGTGGGGCAATGATAGGTAATGGCTGGTACCGCGGTTTTTTAGGATGGGCAGGTACAAAAGATATTTATGGTAAAACAATAGGCTTATTACTGCAAGTAACCATTGAATATTCTGATGGAACCCGGGAAAATATTATTTCTGATGAATCCTGGAAATCTTCTACCGGAAGTATTCGTTATACTGAGATTTATCATGGAGAAACTATAGATGCAAGAGAAGAAAAAAGTGGCTGGGCCAATACTTTGTATAACGATAAGGCATGGTTGCCTGTTAAAATTGAAAATCATTCGTATGATAATTTACTGGCTACTTATAATGAACCTGTAAAAAAACACGAACTGTTTAAGCCAGTAAAAATTTTCAAAACGCCTAAAGGAGAGCAGATAATTGATTTTGGCCAAAACCTTGTTGGATGGGTAGTGGTGAAAGCTGGTGGGCCGGCCGGTACTACTATTAAAATTCACCACGCAGAAGTGCTGGATAAGCAAGGGAATTTCTATACTGACAATATCCGGGAAGCGTTGGCAACTGCAACTTATATTACCGATGGTAAAGGGGAAAGAATATTTGAACCACATTTTACTTTTTATGGATTTCGCTATATAAAAATTGAAGGTTATCCCGGTGAGTTAAAACCAGAAAATTTTACCGCAGTGGCACTTTATTCAGCTATGAACCCAACAGGTTTTTTTATTTCTTCCAATCCTCTAATTAATCAACTTCAACATAATATTCAATGGGGACAAAGAGGAAATTTTCTGGATGTACCAACGGATTGCCCCCAACGGGATGAGCGATTGGGTTGGACAGGAGATGCACAGGCTTTTTCAAGAACTGCTACTTTTAATTTTGGAGTAAATAATTTCTTTTCAAAATGGTTAAAAGATATTGCTGCCGATCAGTTGCCAAACGGCAGTGTACCTTTTGTGGTTCCCAATGCATTGAGCCCTGGTGCTTCAGGTGCTACAGGCTGGGCCGATGCGGCTACTATTATTCCCTGGAATATTTATCTCGCTTATGGCGATAAAAAAATATTGGAGAATCAATATGAAAGTATGAAAGCCTGGGTTGGTTATATGGAAAAGAATAGCACGAACTATTTATGGAATAAAGGATTTCATTTTGGCGACTGGCTTTTTTACCGACCGGCTGATGATAACGATGGAAGATCAGCAGTTACTGATAAATACCTGATAGCTCAATGTTTTTTTACCAATTCTATTAACCTGATGATTAAAGCTGCCACTGTATTGGGTAAGCAGGAGGATATTGAATACTACACTATACTTTTAAAAAATAGTAAAGAAGCTTTTGTAAAAGAATATGTAACACCTAATGGTCGTCTTGTTTCCAGTACTCAAACAGCCTATGTACTATCACTCAATTTTGATATGTTGCCCGAACCATTACGGAAACAGGCAGCCGAAAAATTGGTGGAGAATATAAAAAGCTATAACAATCATCTCACTACAGGTTTTTTGGGAACACCTTATTTATGTCATGTGCTGAGTCGATTTGGATATGCCGAAGTAGCTTATACCTTATTATTGCAGGAAACGTATCCCAGTTGGTTGTATCCGGTAAAAATGGGAGCCACTACTATTTGGGAACGGTGGGATGGTATAAAGCCCGACAGCACTTTTCAAACTCCGGGTATGAATTCGTTTAATCATTATGCTTATGGTGCTATTGGCGATTGGATGTACCGGGTAGTAGCCGGCATTGATACCTATGAAGATGGAGCTGGCTACAAACGTATAAGAATAAAACCAATCATAGGCGATGGCCTCAACTATGCATCTGCCAGTTTGCAAACTTATTATGGTAAAGTTAGCAGTGGATGGAAAAAAGAAAATGATAAAACAATTCTTGATATTGAAATTCCGGTGAATACTACAGCAACGATTTATATTCCTTCCTCTTCTGCCGGAGCAATTACTGAATCGGGATTATCTATCAATTCACAAAAAATTATTACAGTAACAGGTAATGAGGATGGTTTTATCATTCTATCGGTAGGTTCTGGCATTTATAAGTTTGAAGTGAGCAATAAATAATATAGGGATATTAAATTTGTTCAATGATTTTTGTATATGCGCGCATTGTTACTAAACTCATTAATCATGAGCTTATTCTGAACGCTGAAATGCTAATAGCAACCAATAGTTTTTGAGACTGATTGCAATTTCTAAATTGGTACATTTACTTGATCGTTTTAATTATTTTTTTTCTTAATAATTGTATTGTATGAGAAAATTATTTCTAATAATGGCATTGTTTTCAGTCGTTAGCGCAACTATTTATGCCCAACCAGCCATTAAAATACTTATTGATGGTACTAACCCTAAAACGATGATCAGCCGCCATATCTATGGACATTTTTCTGAACATCTCGGTCGCTGCATCTATGATGGATATTGGGTAGATGAATCGATGGATGTTCCAAAAAAAGATAGAATTCGGTTAGACATTGTTGATGCACTAAAGAAAATAAATATTCCCAACCTTCGCTGGCCGGGTGGATGTTTTGCCGATGAATATCATTGGCGCGATGGCATTGGGCCACGTCTTCAACGACCACATATGGTAAATACAAACTGGGGAGGTGTTTCGGAAGATAATAGTTTTGGAACACACGAATTTCTTGAGTTGTGTACCCTGCTAAATTGCGAACCCTATATTGCCGGGAATATTGGCAGTGGAACCGTAGAAGAAATGGCTAAGTGGGTAGAATATCTTAATTCGGATGCCGGTAGTACTATGACTGAATTGAGAAAACAAAATGGCAGAGCAGAACCATGGAAAGTAAAATTTTGGGGAGTAGGTAATGAAAGCTGGGGATGCGGAGGAAATATGACGCCAGAATACTACGCCGACCAATATAAGCGCTATGCAACCTATGCAAGAGATTATAACAAAGCGCCTTTATTTCGGATTGCCAGTGGATCAAACTCCGATGATTATAATTGGACTGAAACCTTAATGAAAAAAGCAGGGTGGATGATGTGGGGGCTCACCTTACATAATTATACGATTCCTTCAGGTTCTTGGAGTAAAAAAGGATCCGCAACCAGCTTTGATGAGAAGGAATATTTTAATACAATGAAGAATTGTTTGTTTATGGAAGAATTGGTAACTAAACATTCTACCATTATGGATAAATACGATCCTGAAAAGCGCGTAGCCCTGGTGGTGGATGAATGGGGTGTATGGACCGATGTAGAACCAGGTACCAATCCCGGGTTTTTATACCAACAAAATAGTTTACGCGATGCATTGATAGCCGGAACTACTTTAAACATTTTCAACAACCATGCCGACCGGGTACGAATGGCTAACCTTGCCCAAACTATTAATGTATTGCAGGCGCTTATACTTACTAAAGGCAACCAATTGCTGCTTACTCCAACCTATCATGTGTTCGATTTGTTTAAAGTACATATGGATGCAAAATTATTGCCGGTAAATTTTAATGCACCCGATTATGTAATGGATAATAAAAAAATACCTGCTATCAATGTTTCGGCTTCGCAAAATGCCGTCGGAGTTGTGCATATTTCGTTTGTAAACCTTGATCCCAATAAAAATATTATAGTACGAACAGTACTTGCGGGTATTAAATGGAAAATAGCAGTGGGCCAGGTATTGACTTCGGCCAGGCTTACAGATTATAATAGTTTTGAAAATCCGTCGAACATAAAAATTATGCCATTCAATGGAGCACAAAAAGAGGGAGATGAATTAGTAGTAGAATTGCCTGCGAAAAGTATTGTTACACTTGAACTAAAATAAGTTTTAAAAACAAGATACACTGCCAGCAGGGTTTAATTTTTATTCGAATAAAATAGTGAATTATCATAAACAGGTTTAAAGAAAAAGTCATTCACTATTGCAGAATTAATAGTGTATCATCAACCATTAAAATTTAAAAATGAAAAAAAGTCTGGCTGCATTACTGCTACTCATTTCCTTTTTAGGGCAAGCTCAAAAAGTGATTCATCTCTATGAAGGAAAAGCACCTGGTTCAGAAAATTCTAATTGGTCAGAGCAAGAAATGTTTTCACCAATATTCAATACACAGATCGTGTACAATGTTGCAGAACCAACTCTTACAGCCTATTTACCCGAAGCATCAATTGCCACGGGTGTTTCTGTTGTAATTGCTCCCGGCGGCGGTTTTTTTACATTATCTATAAATAGTGAAGGAGGAGACGTCGCAAGATGGTTAAATGAAAAAGGTATTGCTGTATTTATATTAAAATACCGGCTTGTTCATTGTTTAACAAGCGATCCTGTAAAAGAACTAATGGGTATTATTAATGATGAAAAGAAAATGAGTGCTATTACCGGACCGATAGTGCCAATGGCTATTGCAGATGGATTAACCGCTGTTAAATACGTACGTGAACATGCAACCGAATTTGGACTAGACGCTCAAAAAATTGGATTTATGGGTTTTTCGGCGGGGGGTACCGTTACAATGGGTGTTACCTTACAATATACTAAAGATACGAGGCCGAATTTCAGCGCACCGATTTATGCGTATATGCCTTCAGAATTAAGTAATCATAAAATTCCAGACGATGCTCCTCCATTATTTATATGCGCTGCATCGGATGATCAATTAAAATTGGCACCTCATAGCGTTCAACTATTCACTCATTGGATGGAAGCAAACAAATTGGCGGAATTGCATATTTATACAAAGGGTGGTCATGGATTTGGAATGCGTAAACAAAACCTTCCTACCGATCATTGGATCGAACGTTTTTATGAATGGCTGATGGTACAGGGTTTTGCAAAAAAGGGTTCCTAAAAATAATTATACATTAACCAGGAGCGTTAATTTTAGAAACTATATCGGCGAACTACCTATTCAATATATAATAAACCCAGTAGATTTAATTTATAAAATGAACGCTAATCTTTTGTTAGTACTTCCTTTACGCCTTCACATAATTTTTTGATTCTTTGAACAGAGGCTTCATTGTTTTCCGCTTTATTGAAATTGATTTCCAATTTACCGGCCTTCGATGTTAGTTTAAAAGTTGTTTGATCGTTTAATGTAATGGTGCCTTCTACTTCACTATTGTACGTATTAAAAGTGCTTTTGTGTTCTAATTGATCATTAATAAATTCCTGTACGCTGGCCGTTTTTCCTTCGGGAAATTTGGCAGAAAAACTAAGATCGGTTTTGGATTCAGTTAAGGATACTTTTGTATCATTGCCAATATTGCAGGAAAGAAGGATGCCGGTTAAAAAAAGGCAGATTACAGGGAATAGAAATTTATTTTTCATAAGTACTATTTAAAACCTCAATTTAGTAAAGAAGATACCGGGTTATCCGCTATCCATAAACGGTGATTAAGGCTGATAGGAAGAAGCCTTTTATTGTTAGTATAAAAAATCAATATTGTCCGACTAAACTCATCTTAATAATTATTAAAAGCCTTTTGCAGAGCGGGTTCCGGCCCCCTCTTCTTAAGTAGAGGGTTGGGGTGAGGTAACTCTTGCAAATGAAGTATTTAACTTACTTAGTCGGACAATAGTATAAAAAATATAAGTCTTTCAGAAAATACACCTACTTGCTTTCTAGCTTATCAATAACGTTAATAATTTTTTTTGCTTTGTCGATAGCTACCTGATAGCGGCCAGTTATTTCTCCTGTATAAACTATGGATGCAAAAATATTATGCGCCTTATTCGATTTTATTAATTCAATCGTATTATCTGTTCCGTCTATATTTCTTTTTTTATTTTCAATATAAAAAGCATATAAATATTCTTTCCGTTTATTATAGGCATTGGTACTGTTTATTAAGGTCGGGATATTTTCCTGGTAAAGATCCGAAATGTCGTTTTGCAATTCTTTGTCTTCAATATTTGTTAATTTACCGCTAGACTTAAATCCTTCATACCGGCCATTATTAGGGACCAACCCGGTGGAATTCGTTAAATAGATGCTATGGGCATTGAGGCTATCCTGGCTAAGGATTCCCCTTTTTGTATACTTAAGAAATAAGTAAAAGCCCGATGACCCTTTTCATACGAGCTGATATCTAAATTCATCTCTTTAATGTCATTAAGCAGGTCAGTTTTCAAACCAGTTAAAAACTGCTTTACTTCTGCCTGTTGATGATTGTGCTCACTTCGATCGTGTAACCAAATAGACAAGGTAACTGCAAAAACAATAATCAATACTTCAATAGCGATTTCTTTAAATTTTGTCCATAAACTATGTGCGGGGTTCTTCAAAAGGGTATAAATTTTTTTTGTGTGACCGGTTACTTCGTGTTCCATAACAAAATTGTTTACAAGATTTAGGGGTTCTTTTTTAAGATATATCCGTAGCAATAAATTGCCTGTACATTTGAAAGGAATGAAGTTAAGTAAAATGCTTTATTGATTTCTCAAATCAATACGATAAACCTGTTCTCGGGGCAGGTATCAAAGAGGGTCAATGGAAAATGAGTCGAAGTATAATAAAACCAACACCTCTTTTTCAGGAGAATAAATAATTCTGTATTTTGTATAAATTTAAAAGCATTCAACTACCAGATGAAGTATCTATTTCTTTTTTCAAGTATATTTTTAAGTACCACCTTATGGGGTCAGTTAGATTATATAAAAGAGATACAGGAGAAGGCCTATAGAAGCATTGGGTTTGAGCAAAAATTAAATGCTTATGAAAAATGGATACCCTTAGCTATCTTAATACATCATAAAAATGCCAAAGCTGACCTTGATAGTTTGAGCATAAGCGCAGAAAGGGAAAATTCGGAGTTGGGAAGAGGTGTTTATCTATTAAATACGGCTTATTATATGGTCGAAAATTATGGCGACTATAACAAAGGATTGGAATTATGTATTAAAGCGAAAGATATTTTTGAAAAATTGGATTCGAAGGCACAATTGGTAATAACTTATAACCGGCTTGCTTTTCTAATACTCTGGAACCAGATCGGAAAGAAGGATCTGGTGTATAAAGAAAATTTATACGATAAGTATTTAATTAAGGCGCTTGAATATTCAAAAGAGTTAAAAGATAAAAATCTTCAAATATTGACACTGGGATTTATTGGGAGTTATTATAATGTTACCGAAGAAGACAATACCAGGGCAATTAAATACTTCTTAGAAGCTGAAAAATTGATAGACCAGAGCACCCCACCTGATTTGGCAATAACTATTTTGGAAAGTATTGTAATTGTATATGCCGATCAAAGAAATGAAACGGGCATGATGAATTATTTAAACAAATGTGAGCAGCATCCTTTTTTTGGTGCATTTGGATACGGTAGAAGTAATATGTATCGGGCTATATCCAGATTCTATTCCAACAATACGAGTAATCCTGATTTTGCCCGGGCATTAGACTACGGTAACAAGTCGTATACCATTTCTTTATCAATGAACGCGCCTGAATATATTTCGCAGGGAGAACAGCGGCTTTATGAAATCTATAAAAGAATGGGTAATGAAAAACAGGCTTTAATATATCATGAAAAATACAAGCAGCATGAAGATAGTTTGGCAAGGGAGCGGTTTCAACGTACCTACGCAGAGTATGATGTGATAAAAAAAGAGGCTACCATTAAGACAATGGAAAACGATGCTCTTATGGAGAAAAATAAATCAATTAGTTTAATAAGAAACGTGCTTGTTTTTTCTTTGTTTGCTGGAATTTTTTTCCTGTTTTATTTTTTCAGGAATAATGCAAAACTGAAAAAGAATTATGAAGACCTCAATCAAAAAAATAAGGAGATTGAATTAGCACTCATTAAAGGACAAAGTATTGAGCGAAAAAGAGTAGCCGCCGATTTGCACGATAATTTAGGCGTTCAGGCCAATGCAATTTTATATAATTCCGAATTATTAAAGAATGATGCGAGGGATAGAGAAAAATTAGTAGATAACTTATATGAAACGGCTAAAGAAATGCTTTTAAATCTACGCGTTACCTTATGGGCACTAAAAAATGAGGATGTAAGTATGGATGATTTATGGATTCGGATCATCAATTTTACCAAGCAAATGGAAAGATATTATACAGGTATTCTATTTACCATTGATGGTCATCCTCCTTTTATGAGCACAATGCCTTCTACCAAGGCGTTGAATATCGTAATGATCATTGCTGAAGCAATCAATAATTCAGCTAAACACTCGCAGGCAAAAAATGTGATCATTCGTAGCTTTTTTAATTCGCCTCTATGGCGCGTAGAAATTATAGATGATGGGGTAGGTTTTGTAAACGAACCAGGCGAACTTAAGTTTGAAAATTATGGAATGGAGAATATGAAAGAGAGAGCAAGAGCATCCAATATGAAAGTTGAGGTAAATTCTGTGATCGGTAGCGGTACAACAGTTGGGCTAAACATACAGATGGAGTAAAAAAGAAATTGTATTATTCTTATTCATCCAACTTTTATTATCTCACAAAAAAAGCACTTAAGTTATTTATAGTAAACTTATACTATTTCTACGAATGGTTTTGTTGTTGTTAGTTTTATCGTTGAACCGAGGGGAATAATTTGTGGGTGCAGAAAAATAACCAGCAGTATCAAAATAGGTATGCCTCCATAAACCAATACATCTCCCCAAATTGGAATAAATGCATCAATGCGCGCATCTTGTGGATCGTTGATTTGATAGCGTACGGGTACTGACTCACCTTCTTTATAAAATATATTGTCATTGCCATCAAACCAGACAGTATCCTTCCCAACTTTAAAAAATAGGACGGAATACTCGTGCACCAATTGGCCGGTTATACTTTTTCCTTTAAAACTCATAATGCCGGATGTTTTTTGAGAATGCAAGAGCCAATTCATTTTATAGAGTAGAAATGGTATTGCAATAACCAGTACCAATAGTAGAAAGAAACGGCTTTTAGATAAAATCATAAGCTGGAAAAATTATTTCTTAATTGATAGTCTGCAAATAATTCTAAAATATCCCATCCTTGAAAGGTGTTTTTTGGAAGTAATGATAAAAGATTGCAATAACTAGTTGGATTCGATATTTTGTATTTTTTAGTCAAGTTTTTTTTTCTTTTGATTGATAGATTATATATAAAACCAACCAAATAATCGTTGAATTGATAGAATATAGAAAAGGAATCTTTTAGTAAACTACTCCGTAAGATTTAATCTAACGTTGAATTTAAAAATTAATACTTAGTTGCTTTTTTCTTTTCAATAATAAATAATTCGAAAGCAGTGCACTCATCATAGGAAAAAATAATAGTATAAAAAAGATAAAATAAGAAACAGATAGTTGTGGCACCGGTTTTACCTGGATGAGTAATTGGTCGCCAATTAATTTATCTGAAAAAATTACAGAACGGGTGGCATTCCAGCCCAAATGAATAGCACAGGGGATATACAAAGAAAATGTTTTTGCGTAACCATAAGCATAAACTAAACCCATAGTACCAGTAACCAGGAAAGTAATTAGCATTTGCATTCCGTTTCCAAATGATTCCTGTGAAAACCAATGATAGATACCGAATGAAATTGCAGAAATAAGAATTGCTTTGGTAGCGCCCAGCTTCCTGATTAATATATAGAATAATACTCCCCGAAAAATCAATTCCTCGAATAATACTGATTTTATATTCCACCAAAGACCTTCAGCAATAAGTTTAAAAGAAACCAAAGGATTAAGTATCCATTGTTCTTTGCCAAAATACATTTTTAAAAAAAATTCCGAGGAGCAACATAAAGCGGTAACTAAAAAAAATAATGTAAAGTCGAGCAGGCGTTTTTTAGTTGGAAAAAAACCAAGTACAGACAGGTTGCCTTTTTCAAATAACCAGATAATGAACCAGGATAATGCCAGTTGCACAAGTATACCTACCATTAAAGGTTAATTTTGCAGGTTATCATTCGGCTGCTTCAATATCTGCCCAGTTTTCGCCTTTTTTTATCCGGTTTATTTGGGTATGAGTAACTTTAAAAAGTTTTACTAATTGTTTCATGGGCTTGCCGGATTTCAATAATTTTTTTAGCATCATCACCCTTGTAACAGTAAGCTTGGTATTTCCGAAATCTTCTTTTCTTCGGGTTAGCCTGTCTTTTTTTTCTTTTATTACATAAGGACTGTTTTTTTGATGCTCATAGTTTTCCTCAGGCGTCATCCACTTTAGATTATAGGGCCGATTGTTTAGTTTATTAAAGTCGAGATGTGAAACAATGGTTTGCTTTTCAGTAGGAGGCTTTAGGAAATAGTCGGCCACCAGGCGGTGAACAAGCGAATGATAATTGTAGGTTCGTTTTTTTTTCTCGTCGGCTATTTTTTTGCTTAAGTTTTTTTTGAAAGAATTTAGTAATTCAGTTGTTTCCTCAATTGTTTGAATACTTGCGTTATTTTCTTTCAAAGATTTTATTTTACGCATCAACATAAATACCTGCGTCCTTAAAAAGGCAAAATGCTCTGTTGTTTTTTCATCATGTGCACTGAATAGTTTCAACCGTATAATCCGGTATCCGTTAATCATGGATCCCTCCACAATATTTCCATTGGATATTTTATTAAAGGAACGTAGCCGCCCAAAGTTCGATACTTCAAGATGACCCTCATTGGTAAATTCGCCATTAATAATTACTTTTTTCCATTGTTCACCTGGGTAGTTATTAATCATATGTTTCTAATTTTATTGAGCCAGAAATTTTAACACCATTTAATTATCTTGAACGCGGGGGTTTTGCGATCATTCGGGATAAATGAAAAATATCCTTCATTTCTAAATTGAAAGATAAGAATTATCTATGATAAAATGAGCCTTATTTTATTTTTAATTAGAAAATGGCCTCTTTAATTACCATTCTTTAAAAACAGGAATTTTTTTGGCGTTGTACCTTTCTTTTTCCTTTAGGAGTATGCTACGATGAATTTATTGATTGGTATGTTCCTTCAAATAATGGTCTTTTAATAGATATCTCCCATAATCATTGGTAAGATCACGTAAAACGGAATGAACATGATTGGCATTGTTCTGGGTATTATCGTATTCAATCAATAATTCAGGCCCTTGCATCCTGTAATAATGACCAACACCTGCCTTTAAACTTCCTGCCCATGCAAAATAGAGATTTTCGATGCCTGCCTTATAAATTTTGGTTCTCAGTGTTTTTGAAAAGCCCCATTCATAATTATTAATATATACATTGAGCAATTCCATGAATAATTTTTGTTGGCTGGCCGATAATTTGGCATAAGAAATTCCTTTTGGGTCCAGGGAGTTTGCTGTAGCACTATTTGCACTTATAATTTCTGCAGGTGCGCTCATGTCAAAACGGGCAATGGTTAACTGATTTTCTGTGAGGGAATTTATTAATGCAAAACCTAAATCTGTTTCTTTCTTCAATACTTCTTTTTCTACTTGTTCCCGGTTTTTTGAGATACCCGGATTTGAACCAAAAAATGATGGGGTGGCAGCAATAATTTTTCCATTGGCAGAAGTAAAATTTAAAGAGATATGGTGGCCCTCAAATCGCCATCCCCATGGTTTAGTAAGCGAAGGATCTCCGAATATGCAAAAGTGATAATTTAATGGATCACGTGTGGGCCTGCCGTCGGGCATTTTACGCTCATTATTTTCTATTACTGCCAACACCGTTTCCAGTTCAATAATTTCAGTAGCCTTTCTATAACCTTCTTTGCTTAAAGATGCACGCAGTAATTCTAATGCGGCCTTACGCTGAATAGCTGTAAAGTCATGAAAGGTGGGCCCTTTTCGTTCGATGGGTACATAATTCATATTTATACGTTCAGCATCGCGTAATGTAAAAAGCATTTGCGCTTTTATTGTGGGCGAAAGAGTGTTTATAAATTGAATTGCTTTTGCATATAAGTTTTGTTGGCCTTGGGCTAAAAACTTACCTGTACAAAAAATACAGAGTAAAAAAAGTATTTTCTTTTTAGACATCATTGTATTGAAATTAAATTCATTGAGTTACTTGTATAAGTTTTAATTGATTATTTTCTTAAACCGGTAAAATTTTTTTGTTGTTGATTTTATGATATTTTTTTATTACTTCTAATCATATATTCCTAAAGTTAC
The DNA here is from genome assembly GCA_031378605.1 of Chitinophagaceae bacterium. Taxonomy (GTDB): domain Bacteria; phylum Bacteroidota; class Bacteroidia; order Chitinophagales; family Chitinophagaceae; genus Endoryza. The sequence continues at coordinate 14,341 of JANNEK010000336.1, forward strand.
CCATTAAAGAGTAATGATAGAGGCTTTAGGAACACTAGGGTTTATTTCAAATTTTAGCTGGCTGGCGACTTCACTAGTTACGGCCGTCATAGGAAACTGAAATTTTCGAATGTAACCTGACAATAGAAAAATAATAGATTTTTATCTGTCAAATTAAATTCTGGCGTTGTTTTAAAGCTTAAAATATATCTTCATTTTCTATTGAAACCAGCTCATTTTTTTTGTTATACTGAGTATGTAAATAACCAGCTTTTATTCCCTAAATGCTTACTTTTATGTGTAATATAAATTATTTAATTCGAAAGCTATATATTCATTAATTCGACTATGATTTTTTTTTAGTATTTTGATGGTTTATGTAAAATTTTAAAGAAAAGAATGTAAATGAAAGTTGTAGATAAAACATTAATTCAAGTGCAGGAATGTATTGAAAATAATACATTTAACGAATTAGAAACTGAAAAAATTGAGTTGAAAGATCTTTCAACTGGTGATGAATGGAAAGAACTTTATAAAACAATTTGTGCTTTTCTAAATACAAACGGAGGTAATATTATTATAGGAATTAATGAAAATAGCGATAAAACAAAATACCTTTTTAAGGGATTTAATGCTGCAAATGAAAGTAAGCTAAAGGAAATACCTAAACAGTTTACATCAGATAGTGGCCAGAAAATAGACCTTACTGAATATATAAGACCTGATTTATTCGAGATATTGGATTTTATGGACGGCCGAGTATGTGTTTTACATATTGAAAAATTAGACGAAGACAAAAAATATGTGATGTTTAATGGCAATGCTTATGAACGCAAATTAACGGGCGACCATAAAATATTAAAAGCTGATGTTGATAAACAGAAGGAGCTAAGGAGTGAATTAGAACTTGCAAGAGAGTTACGAATAGTAGAAAATACAAGTTTAGAAAATCTTGATGTTGATAGACTAAATGATTATATACAAAGGCTAAATCAGAGTATGAAAGTAGAAACTCTAAAGTCTGATATACCTTCTGCTTTATCTTTTTTGGAAAGAAAAAAATTTGTACTTAATCGGCGCCCTACCTTACTTGGAATGCTTGTATGCGGAACTACACTTTTTGATTTTATTCAAGGACGATGTCAGGTTGATGGATTTGTAGAAAGCGCCATTGATATTGCAGGGAATAAAAAAATTTATAAAGATAATATTATTTCACTTCTTGAAAGTAGTATAGGGTTTGTATTCACAAACATCGCTACAGGGATTAGTACAGCTAAAGGAGGTACAACAACTTTCGAATACCCCGAAAGGCTAATCAGGGAAACAGTAAATAATGCATTAGCGCATAGAGATTATAGTGTGAATAAATTTATAAACATTACAATTTCTCCAAATAGCCATATTGAAATAAGAAACCCTGGTAAATTTAGAAATGAACAAATACTAAGACTTGATGTTGAAATACCCGTAAGAAGAATTATACCAATACCTAAGGCACAAAACCCCAGGCTTGCAGATATTCTTAAATCTTTTGATCGCTGGGAAGGAAAAGGATGGGGAATGTCTTCCTTAACAAACTTAGCATTGGAAAACGAAGTAGATATATGCTATTATTTATTGTATGCTGAACAAGATATAGGATTATTTATTCCAAAAGGTAAAGTCTTAGATGATGAAGCTGAATGGTGGCTTAAGAGTTTTGGAGGATATATTTTCAGGCAAACTAATGGAAGAGAACTAACATCTGAACAGCAAACTGTTTTGGCATATTTCTTCAAATCCGAAAGGCTAAATAAAGTTGAAAGATATACTATAGCACTAACACCGGATAATAACCACTTTTCTGTTATATCAGAATTGGAAAACTGGAACCTTATTTATAAGCATCCACACAGTCCGGAACTGTATCCTGTTTATTTAGTGAATCGGATATTAACTAAGTTTGACTTTATCGATGAATTAAGGGTAATTTACGGTGGGGCATATGATAATCTTGGAATTGATTATAAAGATGTATTAAATGTTATTTTTCATTTTAATGAATACGGAAAAAATATAAAAAATATTAATGCGGCTCAGGTAGGCGATTTTCTTTTTTTTCGAAAACATCAAAATATATCTGATGTAAACAAATACAATGAGTATAAACGTAAAATTCGAAGAATTATAGATATTCTAACAAAGAAGCAATATTTATTGAAATCTATAATTACAAGACCCAGTTATGTTATCAACAAGAACTTTGAAAGAATCACATCTTTATTTGATTTATAGTATTTGTAGTGCAAAGTCTGTCCAGCCTGAGATTCGTATTGTAAAGAAAGTAGAATAGTAATCTTTATACATGCTCGAAAATATTAATTAATACATTTTTTATTTTGTTGGTGTTGAATGCAATAATTCCAAACCGGCCGAGGTACGAAGTTTAAATCCCATCCATTCTTTTTCAGTAGAATTTTCGGGGAGATTTAAATATTTACCAAAATCTTGTTGCTTAAGGTGAATTCCTAAAAAAGCAGTAATAAAATGTTGGTTGATATTATTTATCCTTCGTTCATTCCATGCCGGTTCGGCGTAGCGATAATATTCATCGAAGGGTAAACCCGGTTTTAATGATTCGGGGGGTGGTGGATTGGGAGCCACATTATGCCGGGCGTTTCCATAAGTAAGAAGATAACGGTCGGCATTTATTACACCGGTATAAATTGCTTTAATTCCTTTTTCATATCCAGATATATCATCCTGGTTACCTGCTACCAAAAAAAGTGGAACTTTTAATCCTTTCAATCCTTCCGCATCCCAGATACCACGCTGCATTCCCCAGGGAGCAAAACCAACCACCGCTTTTATTCGCTGATCATACGATTTTTTAAACTCTTCATTGTTAGTACTGCGTACTTCAATTGATTTACTCCCACGGGCAATTGTTGAAAAAAATTTAATCAATTGATCACTATAACCGGCACCAGCGGCATTTAATACACCATATCCACCCATCGAGTAACCAATCAATGCAGTATTGTTAGCATTTGCTAATCCGGATAGAATATTTTTATTGGTTGATTTGCTTAATGCATCAACCTGGTTAAGTACAAACAGAATATCTTTTGCCCGGTTGAGCAACGTACTTTCAAAACCGGCGGCATCTCGAAACGTTGATTCAGCATGATCAATCGCCACCACCACGTACCCTTTGGAGGCAATGTTTTCGGTAAGATAAGTAAGAAGGAGCCTTGAACCCAAATAACCATGTGAAACGATTACTAACGGATATCCGCCCTCTATAGTTGCTGGCGAAGCATTACGCATCGCCCTGCCGTTGAATTGAAATGGAATCAATGGACGTTTGGGATCATTCGAGGAACCCATTACTTCATCATAGGTCACTCTTTCTTTTGCATCCGCTGGCAGGCTCGCCGGGTACCAAATTTCTACCTTCAGGGTACGATCATAAAATGTATCAATTCCATTTTTAGATTTCAACACATCTACCTGGTTTTTATTAATAAGCTCCATCGTTTGTACACCAATCTTAAAACTGCCTCTTGCCGAAAGAGCTGGCGCATCGGGTAACGCATCTCCATAAACAAACACATCTTCGGAACTTGCAATGGGATGGTGTAAAGTGGAACAGGAAGTAGAAATAATTATGAACGACAAAAAAGAGACAAGCCGGTTAAGATAAAATTTCATTTCAGTATTTATTAATAAAGAAAAGATAGTGTTTTTTTGAATAAAAACTATAAGATATAAAGAATATTAATAGATGCTGGAATTCTATAGTACGAGAATTCGATACATTGGTTTTAATAGTGCAATTAACTAATTCTGTATTTCAAAATTGTTTGTGCCTTTAAATGCAATTACCTTTATTCTTCTGGTGTAGTGGTAGTAATTTTTGTAATAAAAAAAGCAAGAAATTATTGTATATAAATGAGTAACAGAAAATCAATAATTGTAAGTTGTATACTTTTAGGATTGTTTTTTTTTGAATCGTTTAAGAGTACTACTTCAGCAACGCTGAATACGTTCAAAATTTCGGGATTTGCACAGGGAACAAGCTACCATATTACTTATTATGCGGAAGATTCGGTTGTGGCAAAAAATCAGGTGGATAGTTTGCTTGATAAAATTGACAGCTCGCTTTCGGTGTACAAACCCTATTCCCTGATTAATAAATTTAATCGTTCAAAAAAAGGAATTGAAATCGATGATTATTTAAGAGTTGTTGTACATAAATCATTAGAGATTTTTAAAAATACCGGAGGAGTTTCAGATATTACTGTATATCCATTGGTAAATAGCTGGGGCTTTGGTCCTGAGAAAGTGTCAAAAATGCCGGATGCCGCAACAATTCGAAGCATGATGCCTTGTATTGGCGCTTCTAAAATTCATCTCCGGGGAAAATTTCTTCTAAAAGATATTTCTTGTTTAAAAATAGATATAAATGGAATTGCTCAGGGATATAGTGTTGATCTGGTTGCAAACTTTCTCGAAGGAAAAGGAATTCAACATTACCTGGTAGAAATAGGCGGAGAGTTGAAAATTAAAGGCAGAAGACAACCTAAAGGAACAATGATGCAGATTGGTTTGGAAGCACCGGCACCTGATTTTTTTGATAAACCAGTTGTAGAAAAAACAATACATCTCGATCAAGGAGCCATCACCACATCAGGCAACTATCGAAAATATACAATGGTTCGTGGAAAATTTATTAGCCATTTAATAAATCCCAAAACGGGTTATCCGTTTCAAAACGAGTTAATAAGTGTTACCGTTTGGGCAAAGGATGCAATAACTGCTGATGGATACGACAATGCGTTGATGGGAATGGGATTAAATAAATCCTTTTCTTTTTTAAAACAGCATAAGGAATTGGAAGCATATTTTATTTATCGCGATAAACAGGGGGTGGTTAAAGATACTGCAACTACGGGTTTTTATAGACTGATTAATAATTAAATTGGTATCGAATTGCTACAGGAGTTGCCTGCAACCCTATCGCAACTCCCTGCAAACATTGAGCAGACTGTTATATTAACCTAATACAACCTTTCTATGCTTTTGGCCCCAGGTAACAATTTGCATTGAGTTGGGAGACGTTGTAATAGGGTTAACACTTGATGGCGCAACCGTAAACACAATTTCATTGTTAGTTTTAGCATCATTGGAAATTTGGGCTGTGTTAAGGCTTTGGAAAGTAATCAAGTCTTAACCAATAAAAATGCTTTAATTAAAAAAAATAATTTAAAGTAATTAGTAGGTTCATCCGTCATCTATATTATGGATGCAGTATTAAATCTTACAATGAACGAAAATCAAAAACAAAGCACTGTTTCTCAAGCCATAAGTAAGTTTGGGAAACAGTTGTTTTCATTTATAAAAAATAAAGTAACTATTGTTGAAGATGCCGAAGATATTTTGCAGGAAGTATGGTATCAGTTTAGCAACCTTACCAATATAGATGCACTTGAAAATGCGAGTGCCTGGCTTTATGCGGTTTCCAGAAACAGGATTACAGACTTTTACCGTAAAAAGAAAACGGATAATTTTGAAGACTATACTTATGAAAATGAAGAGGGCGATTTCTCCATCAAAGATGCCTTGTTTTTAGACGATAACAACAATCCGGAATTGACGATGTTTAAAGAACTATTTTGGGAAGAATTACTCAAAGCTTTAGATGATTTGCCGGAAAATCAACGATATGTTTTTATTCAAAATGAAATAGAGGATAAAACCTTGCAGGAAATAGCCGATGAAACCGGCGAAAACCTGAAAACCATCATTAGCCGAAAAGGCTATGCAGTAAAGCATTTGAGAAAAAAATTACTTCCTTTATACAACGAATTAAATTAATAAATAAATATGAAAAATAGAAAACCGATATTTTTATTAATTCCAATTGCATTATTTTTTGCAGTTGGAATGATTATTATGCTGTTATGGAATTGCCTTATACCTGCCATATTTGGATTGAAAGCAATTACTTATTTGCAAGCCCTTGGTATATTTTTATTAAGCCGAATTTTATTTGGAAGTTTTGCGTTTTGGAATAAAAAACCTCCGTTTGCAAATTCAAATTTCAGAGAAAAGATGATGAATATGACAGATGAGGAACGCCAACAATTTAAAGAAGAATGGAAAAGCAGATTTAAAAAATAACATAAGATATATTTTATCTATAAAATCCTTTAAGAAAAACTTAGAGGATTTTTAGTTTCGTTAAAGTAAAATTTCAAGGTAATCGTCTTCATAATTATAGAAAGCGAAGTAGAAAAAATAAAAATAATTTAAAGTAAAGTGAACATCTATTCGTCTTCTAAATTATAAACAATTAAATAAAATAAAAAAATGAAAAAATCAATTATTAAACCAATTATTGGTGGTGCTTTGTTAGGAGTATTCGTATTTTTTACAGGCCCTTTGTTACTTATTAATGGGAGCATAATTTAGTAATACTAATAAAATATTTTTTGTACTTTTGAGTATGAC
>JANNEK010000369.1:0-1707 GCA_031378605.1 Chitinophagaceae bacterium
AATTTATCCGCCGTCAGGTATTTTTTTTTATAAAAATTAATGATGCGGTTTTTTAAAGCCCTGAACAAATAAGCATCCACATTATTATTAATATTCAGCTCCTTCCGCTTTGTCCAGATGGTTACGAATAAATTTTGTACAATCTCATTCACCTCTTCCTCGTCGTGTACTTTTAAAATAGCTGCTGCAAATAATTTGTCCCAATATTTGTTGTATAACAACTGAAAAGCCTGTTTGTCATCTTTTTCCCTGATTAATTTTATCAATTCATAATCTGAATAATCGTTCATATTAGCAAGTATAGGCTTATAGTTAAATCTTCCCAATTAGTTTGTAACAAAATTAGCTACTTTATTTAAAGCATACGATTATACTAAAAAATTGAAAATCCGGCAATAAACCTAAGTAACTGGAGTTTCCTCATATCCACTATTCCGGGAACAAGCTTAATTGAAAATCATCTGACGAATTGCCAGTTTTACCTTTGAATTTAATTTCTTCTATTCCGGTTCTTGCTTTTTTCAATAGTTCGCAAATACCATCCGCCATAGCGTATTGAAAAAATGTGGGTACACCAAAAAAGCGTTTACTCAGAATAAAAATTTTCTGTACCGCTACTTTTAATTTTAGCGACAGCCCCATATATACACTGGTAAAGTAAGCAATGGCATGCACCAATGCTACCGTATTGCGTATGGCAGTATAGCTTCTTACCCTTACATCTTCAAGGTTATATGATTGCTTGATATAACGGTAACACTCATCACACTTCCACCGGGTAAGGTATACTTCTACAATATAATAAATGGCTTTACTATCATCAATATTCACTTCAAGGCTGGTAATTAAAACCATCGGGTGCTGGCCAAATCCTTTTATAACAACAGCATAAAACCATTGTGCAGGATAGCTGGGCAAGGCCACTTTTGTAATACCGAATGTAATATTGATAACGGTTTCTTTACCGTCGTCAATCTTAGTGATTTGTGCTTTGTGGGCAATGTCCATATGGCGTTCCAGGCGTTCTGCCTGCACCTGTATTTTGCCGCCGTTTTTATTGGTGGCCATTAACCACCTGTTTAGTTTTAGCCGGGTTACAAACTTTAGTTTATTGCCAGTGAAATGATTGATAATGTCATCACAGTCACCCATACGGTCAATAGCCCAAACGCCATGTGTACCTGTTTTTTCTATTACTTTGGAAATCACTTCTTTCACCTTTTGGGTACTGCTTACATACCCTTTTTCTGCTGATGAATACGCTTCGCAATAAACCGGGACTATTTTGTTGTGTTCCAGATTAGCTGCGGTGACCTGGCACAAATGATAGCCCCGTGCCGTTTCTCCTTCACTGCCATCCCACACCCCACAAAGGTTTTCCATGGCTTTGGCATAAGGCTTCATAATATCGCCGGGGTCAATGGAAATTACCATGTCATCCGTTATTTTATCATCGGCTAAGCGGATGATTTGTGTATTAATGTGGTCAGAAAAATCTTCTTTACTCAAATTGCGGCTCAGCCGGTCTTCGGTTTTTATAAGTGCTATATCTTCCTGCAGGCTGCGTCCAATATTGGACAGCTTTACATCCTGGCTGGCCTGTATGCCATAGAGCATCTCCCTGAAAAAGCGCTGGGTGGTTTTGCAAAAAGGCTTGGAAATGATTCCTGAAAATTTACTAAGTTGTGCTTTGAAACGGTTGATAGG
>JANNEK010000453.1:0-7398 GCA_031378605.1 Chitinophagaceae bacterium
GCAATGGTTCGTACCACATCACCCACATCCGCAGTTTCACCTCCCATGTATTGAATATTCAGTCCATAGCTTTTCAATTCGTCAAACAATTCTTGTGTACCATTAATGATTGCTTCCAATACTTCACCAGGTATTAATCGTTTATTGCGATCAATGGTAGATGAAAATAATAGGTTATCATGAATACCAACACATAATAAATCATCAAGGTTCATTACTACAGCATCTTGGGCAATTCCTTTCCAAATAGATAGATCACCCGTTTCCTTCCAATATAAATAAGCCAGAATACTTTTAGTGCCGGCACCATCTGCATGCATAAGATTTACCCAATTATCATCACCGGTTAAGTAGTCGGGATAAATTTTACAAAAGGAATGAGCATATAATCCAGGGTCAAGTTTTTCAACAGCTTTATGCACTTCTTCTTTTTGTGCCGATACGCCTCTTTTTGAATATAAACTCATGCGCCTCTTTTAAATTTCGTTAAATAAATTTTGGCAAATGTCCTTTACATGGTTCGAACTGCCAACTTCCAACTGCGAAGTTTTTCAACTACATTTGCACCCCTATTTATGCAGGTTCATTATAACATAGACCAATTACCCGCTTTTCGAAATGCAGTCGTAACAATTGGCACTTTCGACGGCGTTCATTCGGGTCATCGACAGGTACTGCACCAACTAAAAGAAGAAGCCATTAAAATAAATGGCGAAACTGTAATTATTACATTTCATCCGCATCCACGAAAAATTGTGAAATCGGGGCAATCTCCTGTCTTATTAATTAATACGATTGAAGAAAAAATCCGCCTGCTCGAAAGTACGGGAATTGAACACCTTGTTATTGTACCTTTTACAGAAGACTTTTCGCAATTATCGGCACGGCAATATATCGAATCCTTCTTGTTGAATAAATTTCATCCCCATACAATAATCATTGGATACGACCATCATTTTGGCTTAGGCCGAACTGGAAATTATCGGTTACTCGAAGAATACAGTAAAAAGGGGTTGTTTATATTAAAAGAAATTCCTGAATATTTAATACAACAGAATATTGTAAGTTCTACTGCCATTAGAAAAGCAATCCAGGAAGGGAAAATTACCGTAGCCAATGAATTACTCAACTACCCATTTTTTTTTGACGGAAAAATTGTGGAAGGAAATAAGGTTGGACGAACACTGGGCTATCCAACTGCCAATTTACACATTGAAAACGAAGAAAAACTATTGCCCGGGAATGGCGTTTATACGGTGCTGTTAAAAATAAGAGAGCAAAACATCGCCATCAATGAAAGTCCAACCGGATCAATATTTCATCCCCATACTGAGTCCTTAAAAGGAATGATGAATATTGGTATGCGCCCAACTATTGACGGATCCAAAAAAACAATAGAAGTCCATATTTTTAATTTCACCGGAGATATTTATGGCAAAACACTAGAAGTAACAGTGAAAACATTTTTACGAATGGAACAAAAATTCAATGGCCTCGAATCGTTGAAAATACAATTAGATGAAGACAAAAAAAATTCACTTCATATTTTAAGTAAATTGTAAAACAAGAAAACTGATTAGCTGGCTTTCCGATGAACAGATGAACATACATATACTGAAAAAAAGTCTATTTCTGATAAAAAACGAAATGATTTTTATAAAAAATTTCATCCTTTTTGAGGTCCCTTCAATTACTTAAGTAGCTACTAATCAATGCAAGAGCTTAAATAAAAATTAAATTTAAAAAGACAAGCACCGTAGCCGTTTTGCATCTTCTTTTTCCACTAAATTTGATTATTCAAGGTTAGGAAAACATCCCATTGTTTCTGTACTTCTCATTAAATTCTACACTTACTACCTGACATTGAATATTACTTACTACCCGTTATTTGTTTAACATCTAAAATTAGTACTATGTACTCGTATGCTTTACTTGAGCCAGGTTGCTATTATTTAGCACAGGAATCGGAGAATGGCCCGGTTATAACTATAAAAATAACCGTAGAGTCAGATCATTGTTTATATGTAACCAAATTTTTGGATACAGAGGTAATGGAATGGAAGAAAAAAACAGATTCGCTGTTTGATATTATTGAATGCCTTACCGATGAAAAAGCTAAAGAGTGGGAAACTATATATAAAGATAGTTTTGAAACTTATCATGAAGAGGAAGATGATGAGTAAGAGGTTGAACTATTTAAATAGTAATTCGACCGACTTTCCATTTGGTTATTATTTCCATTACTCAACGAGGTTACCACCCCTGACTTTTATTTATTCCCAGGGTAAAAAAAAGATCTTAAATCGATGTTTAACAATTATCGAATAAAATTACGGGAAGATGCTTTCGAGAAATAGCCAATTGCAGCTATCAGAACTGCTATAAGTGTTGAGATGTAATAGATGATTAGATTATCTACTGATGACGAGTTAACGTTAATATAATAGTCGAAAATATAAACAATAATAAATGTACCATATGCAAATAGTAAAGAAACATAAATAAAGATCATTGAATTCTCATGTTTTGTATGCTCGAGTTTTTGCATATACAATGAAATTTCCCAAACAACCGCTATCAGCACCGCCAATAATCCACCAGCTAAAACATATTTGGCTGCATCAAAATTCCATCCATAGACAATAAATAATAGTAATTGCAGCAGGAACAAGGTTGGGGAGGAAATGCGCGTGAATTTCTTCAAGTTACCAGAGGCAGTAGTATACGATAAAATCCAAAGTATAATTGGAATATCTACCATGTTATAGATCATGGTAATCAGATCTAAGGATTTATGACTAATTGAGGGTACTTTATCAGTAAGATTTACCAAACCACTTAACATCCAATAAAAACCCATTAGCAAAAATGCCGGTTCTCGCCAGAGTTTTTTTATTGATACCAATGCAATTGGCAAGAAGCTAACTGATATAGCAAGTATAGAAATGATTTGATATAATTGATTTTTCAAGGGTAAGGGTTATTGCTCTATTCCATAAAAAGCGCAGGAAACCGTTTATTATTGTAACACATACTCAATTTCAGTAATACTACCTTGTTACCAATTTGCATAAAATACGTCAATTCACTTATAAATACTCGTTCATCAAAAAACATCCGTAGAATTATTGGGTTAACGATTAATAGTCGGTTATACCAGGCTGATATTGCTATCCCCAAAAAATGCGAATTCTTTCGTGAGCGATAATTGAAATAAAATTACAGGTAGAAATAAATCAGACAAAAAAGATGTTTATTAACTATTAAATCACTCCTCGCTTAAAGCAATTTTATTGTTTGCTTCCGCAATTATTATTTAAACCAACTATTTATTTTCAACTGCATCTGTAATAAAATGTTTTTATTATAGTGCATCTACGCAAAGAAAAACATCCAAACTAGTAGATTTCCTATCCTTCCTATCGTAATATCCAGAGATTATTTACAGAGTTTTACGATTCCGTTCGTATAAAACGAAGTGTTAAAATTGGGCGTAACTGCTCTATGCGCAAATAAAATGGCGGCCTATATTTGTATCAGTTACATAGATATCCAATATCACTGAAAAGACTATTCCAAATCCAATTTTCGTTCAAGACCTTATTCTTTTAAAACCATATCCAGAAGAACCAATTTGTCCAGCATCCAGAAAAACCATTTCCAAGTTCTATGAAACCCGGTCGAATATCCTTAAAACCAAAAGCCAAATTTGATTTCGTGGCCAAGAAGGATCCAATATCTTTAGAAGACTAGATGGTTAACTCGACTGAAAAAATTGAAGCCCTTACCACTAACCTGGTAGGGGCTTTTTCATTTTTAACTTGTTCCACTCCATAATTTGCGCTGGATTCGATAATTTCAGGAAATGAAAAAGAGCAGTTTAACCATAATAATTCTTTTGCTTTCCCTATGCTATGGAAAAGCACAAATCGAAAAACTATTTGACGCCGACAAATTTGAGAAGTTAATTACTGGAAATAATACCCAATTGTTAGATGTAAGAACGATGGGTGAATTTCGCGGAGGTCATTTAAAAAATGCTTTATTAGCCGATTGGAATGATAGGAGCCAATTTATTGAAAGAACCAAACACCTCGAAAAAACTAAATCACTCTACGTTTACTGTTTATCGGGAGGTAGAAGTTCGGCTGCTGCTGACTGGCTGCGAAAGCAAGGTTTCACAAATGTGTACGAATTAGAAGGCGGTATTAATGCGTGGAAACGTCAAAATAAACCTGTCGAAGGTATTGTTAGTAAGAAACAGATGACAGTGAACGAGTACCAGGCGCTTGTTAACGCAAACACAACCATACTAGTAGATTTCGGTGCCGAATGGTGCCCACCCTGTAAAAAAATGGAGCCTGTATTGCATACCCTCCAGGAAAAATATGGTTCTCATTATAAATTGGTGAAAGTTGATGGTGGTAATGATACAGATGTTATGAATGCAAACCATGTGGATGCGTTACCAGTTTTTATTATTTACAAAAACGGTAAGGAGGTATGGCGTAAACAAGGCATTACTACCCTCGAAGAATTGAGAAAGAATCTCTGATCATTGCATTCTATAAACCTAAAATACACAATGATCAAAATTCAAAAAATGAATCATTTTTCCAAATCATACATCACTCTCCTATTCACGTTCTTCACTTTTACAATTGCTGCACAAAAAATTGAAGTACTTACAAGCGGAACAAAGACTTCTATTAGGGGACTTTCAGTGGTAAGCGAAAAAATTATATGGGCAAGTGGAAGTGGCGGCTTTGTTGGTAAAAGTACCGATGCGGGGAAAACCTGGAAATGGACGGCTATCAAAGGATTTGAAAATAGAGAATTTAGGGATATTGAAGCCTTTGATGAAAACATTGCAATAGTAATTGCTATTTCAGAACCAGGGCAAATACTAAGAACTACCGATGGTGGTCAAAACTGGAAAGTAGTTTTCACCGATAATGCCAAAGGAGTATTTCTCGATGCAATGGATTTCGCAAATGAGGAAAATGGGGTGGTAATTGGAGATCCGTTGCCGGGTAGCCAGTATATCTATCGCGCCTATACGCGAAATGGAGGTATCAACTGGTTCCGCCATTCAGAAGACACCAACCATATTTCTCCAGTTAAGCATGGGGAAGCAATGTTTGCTTCCAGTGGTTCGAATGTAGTGTTTTTGAAGTCGGATGGTTTTATTCGAAATAATCGAATGCTTGTTGTTACTGGTGGCACTGCTGCTAACTTATTAACCCAAGGACCGATTCAAAAAAAGCGTCTTCCCATTCTTCAGGGAAAAGAAAGTACAGGAGCAAATTCACTAGCTGTATTCAACGATAAAACATTTATAATTGTAGGAGGTGATTTTTCGAATGATAAGGACAGTACAGATAATTGTGTTCTTACAAACGACGGAGGAAATAAATTTAGTAAGCCTATAAATCCACCACATGGTTATCGAAGCTGTGTGGAATACATTACAAAAAATAAATTAATAACCTGCGGAACTTCCGGCGTTGACGTATCATCAGATGGGGGCATGAACTGGGATCTTATATCCCGCGAAAGTTTTCATGTTTGCCGAAAAGCTAAGCAAGGAAAAGCCGTTTACCTTGCAGGAGCGAATGGCCGCGTCGCGAAACTTAGCTGGTAATTATTTTTGAACATAATAAATGCAACACCTATTGTGCATTGCCGTTGTTGGAGCAATGGTAACTAACTAACTATAAATTTTTGGAATTTATACTAATAAAAAACCGGTCAATTTGTATTGACCGGTTAAAATTTGACTATTGATGTAGCAACCTCAAGCAGCACGAATGTATGTAAGCGTTAGTTACCGGGCAATAGTAAAAGCCCTATCACACCACTATATTTATACTTAGTAAAAAATAACCAATTTGAAGTGAGAAAGACTAAGCCTTCATTGCTAAATCTTAACTATCACCGCTATTGTTAGTAAATATTCATTATCTTTTTACTTCGTATAAAAAATACCGCAGGAATGGGTCGCTGACCATCCTTATCGGAAGGCAAAATTGTTTGACTACCATTTACGAGCAAGCAACTGCTTCCTCCTCCATCTAAATTCAATGCTTCAATACATTTTAAATCTTTTAAAATCTTTGCCTCCTGTTGCAAGGTTGCACCTTCTGCAATACCTGGGAAACGACCCTGAATAACCAATATAATCAGTTTGCCTTTTTTGGTATACCCCATAGCAGTGCGTGGGTGTTTATCATTCTCACCATTTACAAATAGTTGCTCTTCTTTGTTTGTAATGAAAATTTTTCCTTTTTGAAGCAGTACCGGCCCGCCTCCCATAGCGGTTTGCATTCGCCACCAATTCCAATAATCGAGCGTACCAAGGTCCTCAAAATCAGGGTCTCTTTTTTTACCTTTCGAAAGAAGTGGTCTTTTTTGAAAAGCGTAAGGCCAACGTTGAGCCGTATCCGTAAAAAGCCAGGCGATATCAGGTTTTCTTTTTTTCGAAATGCCAAACGCACTACGCGTGGGATAGTAAAATGAATCGCTATTGTTACTTTTTAAGGAGGGCACATTGTAGGCAACCATTTTTCCCTTTTGAATGATGGTGTTCAGGTTTTGATTGGATTCAAACGAAAAAAAAGACCCGTTAACGAGTACATAGGGTGAGTCTTCCTTAGAATAATAATGCGACGGCGTAAAACGATTGCCATTCCCAACCTGTGTGCCGAATTCAAGGTTCCTATCTTTTAATGTTGCTTCTATATAATAACCAATGAATGGATAACCGTTGAGCGAATCTGTTGTCTTATAAATATTAATCGATGCTGGAAGATATCCAAAAGCAGTATTGATTTTTTTCCAACGAAGTTGCGAAAATACAGAAGGAAAGCTGCTGAAAAAAAATAATGTGCCAATGAAGAGTCTATTCTGCATAATCTGAAGATACTAGATGCCGGAGCCTTGAATTAAATCATAAGAAAAACAAAACCTAGGAACCTTCCCAACACAGATTGGATACTATGTCAACCAACATAAACTCCCATAAAATGAAACCAACTATACTTTGATCGACGTTTTTTCGCGCTCCCAGGCCGACTTTCCATATCCGGGAATAACATGTCTTTCACTATGATAAGAAGAACGCACTAATGGTCCGCTTTCTACATAATCGAGGCCAAGTTGGTAACCTATTTCCCGATATTCCGCAAATTCATCTGGGTGTACAAATCGATAAACGGGCAAATGTTTTTTTGTTGGTTGAAGATATTGCCCAATTGTAACTACGTCTACGTTACTATTCTTTAGATCAGTTAAAGTTTGAATTACCTCGTCCTTTGTTTCACGCAAGCCAAGCATAATACCACTTTTTGTGCGCATACCCCCAGCCTTTAAAAGCTTAAGTACTTCCATGCTTCTCCA
>JANNEK010000077.1:0-5170 GCA_031378605.1 Chitinophagaceae bacterium
CGTTCGGTCTGCGTTGCTATTGTATAAAAAATCCACAAATGTGGGCAGTTTCTGCCAGGCAGTTGACAATGCAACACCCCTTTTTTCGTTATGTTTGTATAATATTTATGAAGGAGAAAAAATCTATCCGAATTGCTATTCTCGACCTTTATGAAGGAATTGAAAACCAGGGGATGCGTTGTATCCGGGAATTAATCAACCAATACAGCGAATCAACAAATGTGGATATTACCTGGGATGAATTTGAAGTGCGGCTTCAAAAAAATATACCTGACTTATCCTATGATATTTATATCTCGAGTGGAGGGCCGGGATCACCTCTTGAAAGTGAAAACAGTGAATGGGAAAAAATATATTTTGAGTGGCTTGCTAACGTAGAAGACTACAATAAAAATTCCTCCAATACCACTAAAAAACAAGTTCTTTTTATTTGCCATTCTTTTCAATTAGCCTGCAGGCATTATAAAGTAGCCGAAGTAGTAAAGCGGCGCTCTACAGCTTTTGGAGTTTTTCCCGTACACCAGTTGCATTCTTCAAAGAATGAACCACTGTTTAACGGACTCAACGACCCTTTTTATGCAGTCGACAGCCGGGATTACCAGGTTATTCAACCAAACCATCAGCGTATGCGCCAACTTGGTGCATCCCTTTTATGTATTGAAAAAGAAAGACCCCATGTTGCATTGGAAAGGGCCGTTATGGCTGTGCGCTTCAATGAGTTTATGGTTGGCACTCAATTTCATCCCGAAGCAGACGCTGTTGGCATGAGCATGTACCTGCAACGTGAAGACAAAAAGAAAACTGTTATCGAAAATCATGGCCAGGAAAAATGGCGGAGCATGATACAACATTTGAACGATCCTGATAAAATTATCAATACCTACAGTCATATCGTTCCCAATTTTCTTTCAAACGCCATCATAAAATTAGGTGGGGCGGAAGCAAATTAATTATCTCAATAATACTATTCCTACAATAGCTTCTTCGCAAATGAATATTACTTTTCTCTTTCAATGATGCTTTTGGCCGTGCAAAACACCTTCCGTAACTTACAAGAAACAAAAAAGAAATGGTACCTGCGCTACGCAACTCATTCAACCAATCCTTCAGCAAAGAGAAATATGAAAAATTTTTAACGGATCTACACAGTAATTACCCAGGGGCTATTGAATTTCGTGTGGCTGAAACTCCTGTATTTATTAATAAAGCCTTCACTCAAAAATTGACCGATGCCTGTGAACATATCATTGATTTGATAACGGACCCAGGGTTTAAAAAACTTACTGAAAGAGCGATACCCATTACCGATAGAGTACCTGGCGAAAATAATCACAGTCATATGATTGCCTTCGACTTTGGCATTTGCGTAAACGACCAACAGGAATTTGAACCGCAGCTAATAGAAATGCAGGGGTTCCCAACGCTTTTCGGTTTCCAAGTTTACTATCCGAATATACTTTATAAGCATTTTGACATTCCTTCCAACTATACGCAATACCTAAGCGATTACAATCGCGAAACGTATTTGAAAGATTTAAAAGAAGTAATTCTTGGTAACCACGCTGCAGAGAACGTGATATTGCTGGAAATAAAACCACATGAACAAAAAACAAAAATCGATTTCTATTGTACGCAGGATTACCTGGGCATTCAACCAGTTTGTATTACTGAATTAATACAGGAAGAAAAAAAATTATACTATATCCATGAAAAAACAAAACAAAAAATGGCGGTAAAGCGAATTTATAACCGGGTAATTTTCGATGACCTGAATTCAAATAAAGATAAATTGGGCAAATTTGTGGATATCACCCAGGAATTAGAGGTGGAATGGGTGCCGCACCCGAATTGGTTCTACCGTATCAGTAAATTTACACTCCCCTTTATCAATCATCCTTATGTACCAAAAACATTCTTCCTGAATGAAATCAAACAACTACCGGATGACTTAGAAAATTATGTGCTGAAACCACTATTCTCCTTCGCAGGGCAGGGAGTTGTAATTGATGTTACGAAAAAAGATATCGACCAGGTAAAAGATCCGGAGAACTGGATACTACAACGGAAAGTTACATACGCAGATATTATTCAAACACCCGATATTGCGGCAAAAGCAGAAATACGCATGATGTATTTATGGAAAGACAGTTGGGACCGGCCCAAAGCAGCAACCAACCTGGCAAGACTGAGTAAAGGAAAAATGATTGGGGTACGATATAATAAAGACAAAGAATGGGTAGGTGGAAGTGTATGTTTGTTTGAGCATTAAAAAAATATCTTTATGTGAATTTAATACTCTAAAAAAAATATATGAAAACTCCAAAACCAAGGCCCACAACTCCAGATACAGTGCCTCAAACCGTACCAATGCTTCCACCAGATGAATTTTCGGTATAAATTAATTTCAAAAATTATAAACCAAAATGGTACTTATTGCAATAATTACAATTGCCAAAACAGACAGCATACATAATTTTAATTCACTGGTGCGTCGGACATTTTGTGAATTATAGAAATCAATTTTATTCTGACAATTTTCTATTTCATTAAGAATAATTGCCAAATTAGCCGTTTTACTTTCGTCATCTATTAATAATTCTTTTTGTAAACATATTTCTTTAGGTTCTCTTCCCGCAGGTATACTTAGCCTTGGTAAAACTATTTTACCCAGAAATATCATTACGATTACCAAACTCACTAAAACAAAAAATAAAAGGTTTGTAATAATTCTGTCCGAAAGCTGTCCTTTCATTTTTTCAATAACCACAAATGCAACTAAAGCAGCTTCAATGGGAAATAAAAGTGATAAAATTGTAAATACGCGGTCTGATATTTTACTTCCTATTTCCAATAAATAATTAACCCGTACGCTGGCTTCTTTCAGGATAAACCGGGCATTATCAATATTAATTAAGGACCAATCCTCTATATGCGTAAATAAATCTGCTTTTTTCATAAATTGAAATTTTACTGAAATTACAAATTTCAAACTTTATGCTCAACCCTATGTTTCCACCAAAATAATATAAATCGGGTATTAAACAGTAACTTACTTTTTTATTTTTTATGATAAACTGAAATGGATATAAATAAAGAACTCAAACTCGCCGTTTTAATTGATGCAGACAATATACCCTCTACCAACGTAAAAGGTATGCTGGAAGAAATTGCCAAGTATGGAACGCCAACCTTTAAACGAATTTATGGAGACTGGACAAAACCACAATTATCCGGCTGGAAAAAAGTATTACTCGATAATGCCATTACACCTGTGCAACAATATAGTTATACTACCGGAAAAAATTCTACGGATTCTGCCTTAATTATCGAAGCAATGGATATTTTATATACAGGAGGAGTAGATGGATTTTGTATTGTTTCAAGTGACAGTGATTTTACCAGGCTTGCCACCCGATTGCGGGAAGCTGGTAAAAAAGTATTTGGAATTGGTCAGAAAAAAACACCTTCGCCTTTTATTGCTTCATGTAATAAATTTATTTACCTGGAAATATTACAGCAGCAAGATGAAAAGGAAGAAGAGACAACGAAAGAAGCCGCCAAAAAAACCGTAAAACTTCCTTCACATATTTCAATCATCAATAAAGAACTTACAAACCTGATACTCTCCAGTATTAATGACAGTGCCGAAGAAGATGGATGGGTGTTTCTTGGTACCTTAGGTAGTTTTTTATTAAAAAGGCAACCCGACTTTGATCCTCGTAATTATGGATTCAAAAAATTAGTTGACATTATTAAGCGTATACCACGTGTACAATTAGACGAAAGGCAAACTGGTAAGAATAATATTTCACATTTTTATGTACGAATAAAGTAACATGAAGAATTGAGATTTCACCTCACCCCAACCCCTCTCCTGGAGGAGAGGGGCTAGAACCCACTTTGCAGAAGACTTTAAGAATAGTAACATGATTTTGTTCGGACAATAATGATAATTTAATTATTTTCAATTATTCCCAACTCTAAGGGTGTATTGGTATTTCCTGAAATACCCTTTGCAAACAAGGTATAGCTCTTTGCTTCCTTTAATAAAATATTATTTACCACCAACAAGGATATACCTGCTCCGTTTACACGAATTTCAAAATTATAAGTACCCGCATCGATGGTTTTGAAAGCTCCATTTACAACTGCCGTGCTACTGGTTTCGATGGCACGGTTGGTAAATACAGGCGTAAACATGGCTCCATTTAATGTACCTAAATCCATAATGGGTGAGTTGGGGCTAAATTGAAAGAATCTTATATTGGACTTACCCTTTGCAGGAGTTGTTAGATTATCCTGAATGGCAAAAGCCTGTAAAGAATTAGGTCGGTCGTACAAATAAAACGATTGATTAATATTTCCCACCGTAGTTAAACGAATATCATACAATGAGGTGGTGGTACCCGGAGATGTAAAACTCACTCCGTGTGCACCTTCAGTAATCGACTTATACCCGGTATTTGTACCATAGGTTAGTGCCGATGTATTAAATATCTTTTCATCAATCCTCACATCCACCGGACCAAATCCCGGGGAAGCATTCACAACCATCAACAATCCTTCTGCCGGTGTACTTTTTTTATTACATCCAACTAAAACGAAAACAATAAGAAAAAGAGATACCCGTAACGGCGTTTTTAAAAAGACGAAAATATTCTTCATGCTACTTTTATAAAATAATTATAAATGCTGCATTTACAAATTCCATATAAAGACAAAGTTATCAGGTAACTCACTGTCAATACGACTAAAATAATAATCAAAAAAAAACCTGCCAACAAAATGAAGGCAGGGTTTATGAAAATTTCAAGATCTGACTCTCAGAAATCAAAAAGTTTACGTTCATTAATTTATAAGGAAATTGAATTATCAATTCTTTGCTATTTACTTGCTGCTACCCATTCCTCCTTTCATTTCAAGCATCCCCATAATTTGATTCATTGTTTTAGTCATTCCATCACTGCTGCCATCCAGGAAAATAATATTTCCTTTTCCAACCTCAGCAAAATTTTTAATCGCTTCTGTCCACATACTAAATAAAATAACATTGGTATCAAGGTTGGCCTGTTTCATTTGTTCTGCCGCCTGGCTCATTCCTTTTGCCACTTCGGCCCGGAACAAGGCAACCCCCTGCCCGCGCAATTGTGCTGCCTGGCGCTCGGCTTCG
>JANNEK010000125.1:0-5366 GCA_031378605.1 Chitinophagaceae bacterium
GCATCCATCATACTGTTGGGTTGAAAGGCATTAAAGTATAAATGATAGAATACTTTGGTTAAAGTGTCGGGGGAGTTATTGGTGTATTGCAATTTTTGTTTACCTGTAAATTGATTGGTACTTGCATCTACATTAATATCCATGGCATACTTTACGCGTTGCTGCCAGCGATCGGGTTGGGCATATCCGAAATTCTGGGAAAAAATAACCGGCAGAATAAATAAGCTGAATTTTTTCATCTGTTTTTTAAATTGTATTCCCGAAAATACAAAGAAAACAGGATGCTTAATGGGTTGAAACAGATTTGGATGCATTTAAAATTGTCGCTGTCTTTTTGTCCCTCACCCCTTTAAGCCCCCTCTCCACCAAAGTGGAGAGGGGGAAGTGGAACGACAATTTTAAATGCACCGAAAGATTTTGATAAAGAAATGATTACTTCTTTTTAATTGATTTCTTAAAGAATGTTTGCAAATTGTTTTCCTTCTTTGTGCATTTCGCGTTTTATTCCCTGAACAACATCCTCAAGGCTTATCACCGTGTCTTTCTTTTCAACAGCTCTTAAACAGGCATAATGTACCACATTGATGATATTGCCACCCGTTAATTCATACCTTTTTACCAATTGAGGAACATTCATATTATTTTTAAAACCAATTTTTGGTGGGAATGATTTTTCCCAAATGATAGCGCGGTCATTTTCATCGGGTAGTGGAAACCGTATGATGGCATTAAAGCGGCGAATGAAAGCATCATCTATGTTGTTCTTCATATTCGATGCAAGTATCACAAGGCCATCAAAGTCTTCTACACGCTGAAGCAGATAGGATACCTCCTGGTTTGCATATTTATCGTGCGCATCACGAACGCCGGTTCGTTTGCCAAAAAGTGCATCTGCTTCATCAAAAAATAAGATCCAGTTTTTTGTTTCTGCTTTTGCAAAAAGATTTTCCAGATTTTTTTCTGTTTCGCCAATATACTTTGACACTACCATGGACAAATCAATCTTATAAACTTCTCTTCCGGTATACTTACCAAGTAAACTGGCCGTAAGTGTTTTGCCGGTACCGGGGGGACCATGAAATAAAACGCGATACCCTTTTTTTAATCGTTTACCCATTCCCCAATCTTGTACTAATATTTTATTGTAGCGCAGCCACTGTTCGAGTTCTTTTATATGCTGCATTACTTCCTCTCCCAATACCAAATCATTCCATTCCAGTTCTGTTTGAATAAGCCTTGCAGGGAAACTTGAATTAAAATGTGGGCGTGTTGCGTTGCCTGTTGTAAATAATTCAACATATTCCTGCGATAAAATAATTTTCCCGCTCATTACTGGTTCACCGGGCGGTACTTCTTCCAGTCTTACTATATTATTTTTTGCAAAAAGATGATCGGGGCTAAATACTTGTTGAACTTCAAATCTTTTTGCTAAATCATTTTCTGCCAGTAAAAAAACTGCGGTTTCTCCTGTGGGTAAAAATCCTCTGAAGTTTTTCCCGCGAGTTCCCCCTAAACCGGGAAAATCTCCGGAAGTCGTTAACTGCTTTTGAACAGCACCATCAAAAAGATCTCCCTTAATATGAGCTGCCAGAGCAATCCATAAAATGATTATTTCTTCCTTTGAAAGATGGTGTTGAAAGGCGAATTCCTTTATAGGAAAACTCCATTGATCGGGTTCAGGGAAAAAAGGTTCTTTCAAAGCCAACTCGCTATTTAAAAAATTATTCAACCGGTAATGAACCAATTGCTCTATAAAATTCAATTCGGCAGGTAATGTATGAACCATAGTATGTTTTAGATTTATCAGTAAACTATTTTTTATCAGGTACAGGGAATTATTGTGCAACGAATTGAATCTATATAGGTCACGGTTTTACCGGAAGTTGAATCAACCATTTGTGCAAAAACAAAAAATGTTCCGTCAGAATTTGTAGAAAAAGAAAAATTATTTCCAAAGGGAACCTTTAGCGGGTTTCCTGAACCGTTATAAACCCCTTTTCCCGATTGATGCTTCGAAAAAGTTGGCGTCAGTTGACCGTCGGGAATAAAATCGAGACCTATGGTCACGTCTGCGTCTGAAAATGGTTGGGGCCTTATAATAATATCAGCATCGTAGTGAAAAAACAAATTGAAGTTGAAGTTTGCAGGTATTGTGCAAAAATGTGATGCATTACAATTGCTCATTGGAATCACCCGGGTAGTAGAGGCGCTACCAACGCAGGTTGCATTTGGTGACATTAGTGTAATATTTAAAAAGCTAGTGTCCCATGGAGGAAGTCCAAGTTGACCAGGAAATGTATTGCCAAATAAAGAACCCAAAGGAGAAGTGCCACCAAACGGATTTTCAAATTCATTCGCCGCAGTAGTTGTTTCTTCCTCTTCCTCACTAACCGGATTAAAATCTTCAAACCCAAAATCCCCAAAACGCTGAATATGCTTTTGCCCGGTAGCATACCCCTGTTGCACCACATGGGTAAGCTCGTGTGCCAATAGCTGTTTTCCATCTGTTGATTCTGGTTTGTACTTTCCAGAATTAAAATAAATATCACTTCCATGAGTAAACGCTTGCGCACCCAATTCCTTATTCATTTGAGTAGCATCAGAATCCGTATGAACAGATACATTACTGAAATCAACCCCAAAAGAATTATTCATTTCCGACAAGGTTTTTCCCGCTAATGGTTTTCCTTTTCCGGTAGCACCTTCTATTTTCGAAGATAATTTTGCGGAAGCGGTTCCTCCACCTTCGGCTTTTGTTTGAACAGCATGTTTCTTTTCTTCTTCTTCACATCCGGGGCACATCATCTGCAATTCAGGCTTCTCCTGAATTTCCTTATCTCTTTTCATGCGCTCATCATTGGTTGATAATTTTTCTTCTTCCATTGGCGTTGCTAACCGCTGAATAGTACTTATCTTTTTTTGTTGTACTACAGGTGTATTACCCGGTTGATGATTTACGATAGCATTGGCTACTGCGTCTGCTTCCTGCTCGTATTTATCATTAGGCTGCCCTACTGACAATTTAGCCTGGAAGAAAGAAGCCTTATTTACTTTTGAAGTAGTTTGATCGGTTGATTTATTAAAAAAAGAAGATTGCTCTTTTTTTGCATCCGTATCATACACATGGGCATTGCGCTGGCGGTAAATTCTGTTTGAATAAGACATAGCAAAAGGTTTATGGTAATGCCAGAATGTTTGTATAAGTTACAACTTTAAAAGGAATTCTTCTGCCATTTTCATATAATCTTCTGCACCGTGTGCATGCTTGTCGAAACTGAAAATGTCTTTTCCTGCTTCCTGTGCTTTAGCCAGTTGAATATTAGTTCGTATGGTTGTTTCAAATACTTTTCCCGGAAATTCTTCTGTAAGTCTTTCCCTTACCTGCTGATTCATTGTTTTTCGTTCATCAAATTTTGTAAGTAATAATCCAAGTAAATCAAGTTTTTTGTTAAGTTTCTTTTTTATGGTTTCATAGTGCCGCATAAAACTATATACTCCTTTTAATGGAAGAAATTCTGCCTGCAGCGGAATTAATACCCAATCACTGGCCACCAATGCATTTACGGTTAACATACCAATGGCATGCGGACAATCAATAAAAATAAAATCATATTCCTTTAATACAGGTTGAAGAATGGTATTGATAATATTTTCTCTTCCGTAAACACTAATTAATTCTAATTCTGCACCCGCTAATTCGATGGAAGCAGGGAATACAGACAAACCATTTTTAATTTCAATGATGGCTTTCTTTACATCACTGTCTTCTCCATTGATTTCTTTTTTTATTTCTGTATATAAGTTTCTTTCCGGTTCATCACTGATACCAAAAGATTGAGAGAGGTTTGCCTGCGGATCAGCATCTACCAATAAAATTGTTTTCCCTTTTAATTGTAAGGCGGCTGCTAAATTTACTGCCGTGGTTGTTTTACCGGAACCACCTTTTTGTATTACCACCGAAATAACCGGCATAATTGTTTATTTAATTATTGAAATAAAAAGTTCCTTTTTTCCATACGCAATCAGCGATATCATTTCCTAATTTTTGACCGTGTTGATTACCATTTTGAAAATGGATACCGCCATACAACCTCGACATACCGGCTTCTTCTGCGGCGCTGCTAAAGGTTGGCCATTCAAGTGTTATTGTTTCTTTTGGAGTAACACCCGGTTCAATAGCCGAAGTGCCACGTTCTACAACGGTACAACCACCAAACTCATCACTGCCTGTATAATACCTGAGTATTGTGGCGGCTGCACGGCTGAATGTACTATGGCCAGAAACGTGTTCAGGAAAAGGAGGTGTTACAAAATCCATTGGTTGATAGGGCATCCATTCTTCGCCATTCATTTCGATGGTTCCTTTGCCGGGGCCACCCCATGCCCGAATTTTTTTTCCCCTGTTTAATTCACGAATGGCTGTAACGGGCCTTACATAATCATAATAATGTTTACACTCCCAGCAAGCAATAGCCGCATCTAATACAGCATTTCCCAATAAAAAATACATTCTTATGCAATCAGAATTACCGTACTCTTTTTTTGCTGCAATAAATTGGGCAATTTCAAACCAGTGACCAGGTGGTGTAAAGGTACCGGGACCATCGGCCCAATATTCTGCTATAGTTTTTTGTTTATCGGTTAGGCATTCACTTATGTGAAGTACTTCAGCGGCTTGGCCGAAGAATTCGGGCGTATTTTTTTTTGCAGGAGCGGTGGGACGAAATTGTGCGGCATTATCCAATGCAAAAGGTTTTACCAATCCCCAATGGGGAACGAGGAAATTCTGAATTTTCCATTCGTCCTGTTTTTTATTTCGCAACGGTTGCCAGTGGTTAAGATCGTTTACGTTGTCCCATGTGTTGACAGGTGCGTAACAGGTATAGTCGGACCAGTTTGGTAAGTGTAAAGTACCTAACTGGTTAGCTCCATCGCCGTATCGGTATTCAATAATCATTCTCGCTGTCAAGTTACCGATACCCTGTGGTGTTTTGCAATCAATAGTTGTATCATCCGGATTGTAGTTGCATTCACACATCAGGTCGCGAAACATATTCCTGTTTTCGGGAGGCAGTACCAGCCAGAAAAGATCTGTGAGTACACGATAAGCGGCATAACTAAATGCTTTGCGCCTGTTTTCTTTGGTACAATCATTATCGGGCAGTTTAATATATTGTGCGGTGGAGGTACTGATGGCGAATTTATCATAAACGCTCCAGGCATCAAACATAGCGGTATGTACCATGGCAAATGCACGGGCTGCTAATGGAGGAGAGGTTTTAGTGAAGCAGATTGCATCGAGCAATAACTGGTTCCATCTTGTAGCTAATTTTTTTTCGGACATAGGTTTATTTTTTTATTTCTTT
>JANNEK010000132.1:0-4111 GCA_031378605.1 Chitinophagaceae bacterium
GATTTAACTACAAAATTTTTATACTATGAAAAAAATATTGTTGAGCCTGTTGATGATACCGATCTTTTCTTTTATTGATCGCATTGGTGATCCACTTGAGATAGGCGCAAATCTGCCAATGGCATTTCACACCATGAAAGATGTTTCAGGAAAAGAGGTAAGCTTTAGTTCCGCGAAAACAAAAGCAGGACTGCTGATCATGTTTAGCTGCAATACATGCCCTTATGTACTTCGTAACCGAAAAAGAACCCACGAAATCTGCCAATATGCGAAGTCGAAAGGATTAGGTGTAATTTTATTAAATGCAAATGAAGGTAACCGTGATGATGGCGAATCGTTGGAAGCAATGCAGCACTATGCAAAAGATCAAAACTACCAATGGTATTATGCGGTTGATAAAAACAACTCAGTTGCAGATGCTTTTGGTGCCGATCGCACACCGGAATGTTTTTTATTTGATGGAAATAGCAAGCTGGTGTATCATGGCGCTATTGATGACAATCCACAAAATGCAGAGGGAGTACTTCGTGAACATTTGAAAGAAGCAATAAATGAAACATTACAAGGCAAAGAAGTGAATATAAAAAAAAGCAGGAGTGTTGGTTGTAATATTAAACGTGCTTAGTGTGATTGCTGAACTTTAAATGTAAACAAGTTGTTCTTAGAAATATTTTTACAAGAAAAAAACATAAAGCGAAATTATATAGTTATGGTATAATACTAAATAATATTCTAGGTTTCTAAAAGAATATAATTTAAACCTTGTAAATACAGTTTTCTATCTGCTCCTCTATACCGTACAGATTTCTAAAAATTGTATTGATGGTATTACTGGTTTAATAGGAGATGTCAGTTATAGCTATTTGCTCTTCGTTCCGAAAATTTATTGTATTAACCTTCCGGCCAATTTTTTGTCCCTGTAATAAACCGCTCTTAATAGATACCGGGAAATGAATTCCTCCGTACAAACGACTCACCGCAGCTTCATTAGCACATGCTCTAAAGGAAGTATAGTGTCTGGGGCGATAGCCCAACGTATCATTGGTATTATCTGTAAAGGAATAATTATCACCAAATAAAGAAGTCATAACCTCAGCCATAGCTGCAGACTGCACCGAATGCCCAGAAGAATATTCAGGAAAGTTGGGTGTTGGAAGAAAAGGAATCCAATCTTTCGCAAAATGTTTCCGGATATATGTAATTGGGCGAACAAAATTATATCTATACTTAGTATCCCAACAAGATACAAACGCATCATTCAGTGCAATTCCCATTTTACAAAAAGCAATGGCGGCACTGTCTAACATAAATTTTCTTTCCTTTATAACCTGGCAGAGAATTTTTACAGAATGGCCTCCAGGTGTAAAGGTACTTCCTGAAGGATCGGCCCAAAATTTAGCAATATCTGCTTGCTCAGTAGTTAGGTTTTGAAAAACAGTATATACTTCCATTGCTTCTTTAAATAGAATACTATTTTCCTCATCACTATAAACTGGAGGCGGTGGTGGCTGACAATCTATACTATTCGCAGTAAACAGGTAACGGTTCCTGCCCCAATAAGGCAACAGCCCCCCGGTAAAAGCAGTTGGTTGCCACATACCAGGCAACAAAGGTTCTTGCATATACTTACCGTAGTTATTCAGAAATCCATTTTGTCCTCCATCATTACCGGACCAAGCATAGATAGCATCTGCTATGTATTTTCCATAATTAACTGATTCAATAAACTGTTCAGGAGAAATATCTTTTGAATATAATTCATTAAAATATTTTTCCAGCGATTCAATTTCTTTTATATCACTATGAGATAATATGCCTGAAAATTTTTTTACAGCTACGGCAAGCGCAGCGTTTGCACATATTGCCCAATGACAATTTGATTTTCTATTTAAGGGAATGCCCGGAATATTTAACTGTGATGCAAGCGACCGATATTCTAACATACCTTTAACGAGGCTTTCATAAAGAACAATACCCATATACCCAATAGTTCGGGCTGCTACAGGAGGTGTAAAGCCTGGTTTTCTACGAATAATCTTTAATTCAAGATCGTACCATTGCAAAGCCATTTCGGCAGGTAAATTCTTAACATCAATAATTTTAAACTGCACCACGCCGAGAACTGCCTGCGAATTATTTTTTCCGGCACATCCGTTCAGGACAATACCAGTAATACATATTGAGTAAAAGAAAATAACAGTACTATGTAACACCCCTGTACGCATGAAATCGAATTTAAAAAAACTACTAGCCTTTTAAATGCTATTAATTAATAATTATTGATAAATAGCGGCAGTAGTCACTAATTTAGTAACATCAGCAAAAGCTGTATTTAATCCATCACTTACGAATACACGTATAATACCATTCTCTTTACTTGCCTGTATTTCATCTGAATTAAAAGTGAAACTCGTGCCTTTAATATCTACTCCAACGGGTACCCAATTTCTTCCGCCATTAGGACTATATGCAACCTGGAAGAGGAGATTACCCAATGGAGTATCAGTATCAGTCGCATCCCACTTTACGGTAGTCCTTTTATCTATTTTTGCACCTGTTACAGGATCGAGTATGCGTATTTTAGGCGGCGCTGATTTTACGAATTGGCCATAAACTCTCTTCGTATCTTTTGAGTCCAGTATTTGTAATGAAACAATTTCTCTATTGGGTTGTAGTGGAACCATTACTTCAAAAAAGCCAAATATGTCATCATTTTTTTTATCTGCATCATCGCCAAGCATTGCATTAAAAGGAGTCTCAGAAACAGCTCCTGTATTGTCAACAATACGCACAGTATAAGGGTTAATTTGCTGCCTTGTTATAGCCTGTTGTGAAAGCCATGGGTAACGGAAAACAGGTTCAAGATATAATAAGGAGTCGCCTGTCCGGTTAAAAATCCCTTGTATTACGGCTATCCGTTGCTGTGGTTTAAACCGATCGCCTCCGGCTCCGTCTGGACTGCTGAAAATACTACTACCTAAAAAGAAGTTATAGGTTGTAATATCTACCCATGCTGTATTTGTAAATTGAGCAGGTACCATAATATCGTTACGCGTAGAAGGCTTTACTCTTTCTGTTACATTATTAGAAGCAGGGTTATTGTTCAGCCGGCCTGTTACATCCCATCCTGTTTCAGGAGCAATAGTTCTGGAATCGTGA
Organism: Chitinophagaceae bacterium; assembly: GCA_031378605.1. Taxonomy (GTDB): domain Bacteria; phylum Bacteroidota; class Bacteroidia; order Chitinophagales; family Chitinophagaceae; genus Endoryza. The sequence goes on from JANNEK010000132.1 coordinate 3,160, forward strand.
CTCAATCCAAAATTATGACCCAGTTCATGAGCATAGGTGCGCTGATAACGTATTCCTTCGGTGTTACCAAATGCATTAAATCCGCTAATCTGCCCCCATCCATTGCTAAGAATTGGATTCCCCTCGATCCAACCATAAAGAAATGTATTATTCGCTGCACCGAGGCCGTTATTTACAATTAATTGACGACAGGAAGCAAGCAGCGATAGGATGTTATCTTTTTCTGAGTTGTCATCTACTTTGCCATTTGCATTCGGATCATCAGAATAATTAAGCGTAGGAAATAATCCCTGACGATATAAATTGGGATCACTATCATTTACAGGATAAATTCCTTTAACAAACATATCACCTCTACCCGATTGAACATTTGCTATAGCAGGAAGTCCCAGCCCGGATGGTGTATAATTGATGCGCGTAAAAAATAAACTAGGATTTGTACGATTCACGAATGTAAGGTTATTCACAGCTCCTGAATTATTAGCTGTATTCGTTTCACCAGCTACAGGATCAAGTGTAACAGTGAAATCTACATCCGAAGACGCCGTAATATTTGAGGGAGAAGGCAATTCAAAATTGAGTGTATGGTTCTCTGTATTCCTATCCGGAGTAGCAACTGCATTCAATGGTGCCAGTGGTGGAATACCACCCGCCGGTGTAATATCGGTACCACTAACAGAAACCTGTAAACGACCAGTAATATTGGCTACAACATTGCCGCCAGTACCAACGGTTACACGCACAACAGTTCCTCGTTGTGCTACTAAAGTGACAGTATTCGTGGATGTTTGAATAGCCTGGCTGACTTCAATAGACTGTACAGAAATATCCGCCGGTTCACAAGAGGACAGAAACATCATGATACCCGCTAAAAATGGCATTACTGATGTAATTGCCCTTGGAATGAGATTTTTTTTCATAAAAATAGTTTAATGGTTATTTTGAAAAGGCT
>JANNEK010000152.1:0-20030 GCA_031378605.1 Chitinophagaceae bacterium
TTTTTATAATTGTAACACCTTACATTACCTTCACGATAATTCATAATCCAGGTAATCTATTAATCCGATAAATCCCGGTTCAGACATTTTTAATCCCGTTCAGACTTTTTCAATGCGGCACAAATCATAAGTAAGAACAACTCTTACAAATTTTAGCATTAATCACTTAGATCAATCTTTGGATATTTTTCTGCACGTTGCAACTAACTGATTTCGTTCAGCAGTTTACCATCATATTCTGCATCGGAAGTATGCTCCATATGAATGCCATTGGCAAAAAGCCATTAAAATAATGTCCTTTATAAAGATAATTGTGGTTGATACTCTTAATGACGTATGCATAAAACATGAATCAGGATAGTGGCCTCGCCTGGAATCGAACCAGGATCTGGAGCTTCGGAAACTCATATACTATCCATTGTACGACGAGGCCATTTTGAGTCGTGAATCAGTAGTCAAAATTCAGCTTCTAATCTTTTATGATATTTTACGCAACATATATTTTAAAAGAACTTATTTCGATCGCTTCTCATTATAAAAGATGAATCAACAATTTTAACAAGAAGCTTAGGCTTCTGGCTCATAACTACCGGCTCCCGACTATTTAATCAATCCCGGCGCATTGGTGGCAAATATTTTTACCGCAATAGCGAGCAATATTACGCCAAAAAATTTACGTACAGCAATCATTCCTGCTGGTCCTAATAACCGTTGAATAAGGTTTAGCGACTTCAACACAATAAATACAATGATTAAATTAATTAATATGGCAACCAGTATCGTTAAGGAGTCATAATTTGCCTTCAACGACATAATAGTAGTCAGGGTTCCGGAACCGGCAATTAAGGGAAAAGCAATGGGTACCATCGTACTTGACTTTGCATCCTTTTCACTTTTAAAAAATTCTAAACCCAGCACCAATTCTAAACCAAGAATGAATATTACAATAGAACCACCCACAGCAAATGATCGTTTATCTACTCCTAACAAATTCAGAAATTTTTCGCCAACATATAAAAACAGGATCATTAATATCCCTGATATCAGGGTCGCTTTACCTTCATTTATACTTCCAATTTTTTGCTTTAAGGATATAAGTACGGGCGTGGACCCAATAATATCAATCACAGCAAATAATGTAAATGTAACAGTGAGTAGTTCGCTAAAGTTGAATGGCATGCTTCAGATTTTTACAAAGGTAAATGGGTTTCAAAACTATTCTATTATATTCCTTTGTTACCTAAAACAACAATAAAAAGGGTCCCCTAAATTTGGAGACCCTCGTGATTTATGATTTATTTGTTTCTTGATTTTTATTTTTTAGTTCATGAATTTTGGTTTTCAAATCTTTAACCACTACAGGAGATACAACCATCTTCCATACTGCAGGTAGCACCATTTAATGAGGCATCGTTGTCTTCTACTTCCACTAAAGCTCCCGGTAAAACAGGCTCCATACTTATGCTTCCCTGTTTTTCTACCGTAAATTGTACCGCTTGTGCAGCAGCCTGTGTTCTCAGGTAGTACATACCCGTTTTTAATCCTTTCTTCCATGCATAGAAGTGCATAGAGGTAAGTTTGCCGGCAGAAGGAGTATCAACAAATAAATTCAATGATTGTGACTGGCATATATAAGCGCCACGTTCGGCAGCCATATCAATCAGGGTTCGTTGTTTTATTTCCCAAACAGTTTTATAAAGTTCTTTTATCTCCGAAGGAATACCTGATATATTTTGTACAGAACCATTTGCTGCAATAATCTGGTTCTTCATACTGTTATTCCATATTCCCAATTGCACCAGATCCTTTAATAAATGTTTGTTTACAATAATGAATTCACCACTCAACACACGGCGCGTATATATATTACTGGTATAGGGTTCAAAACATTCATTATTGCCCAATATTTGAGATGTAGAGGCCGTTGGCATGGGCGCCACTAATAATGAATTGCGTACCCCATATTCCAATACTTCTTTTTTTAGCGTATCCCAATCCCAACGATCACTTGGTTGAACGTTCCAAAGATCAAATTGGAAAAGTCCTTTTGATAAAGGCGATCCCTGAAAGGTTTCATAAGCACCCTGTTCTTTAGCTAAATCCTTACTCGCCGTCATAGCCGCGAAGTAAATGGTTTCAAAAATATTTTTATTCAACAACTTGGCAAGATCACTTTCGAAGGGCAGGCGCAAAAGTATAAACGCATCCGCAAGCCCCTGTACACCGATACCAATGGGGCGATGCCGCATATTTGAATAACGTGCTTCCTCAACCGGATAATAATTATTTTCAATAATTTTGTTAAGATTCTTTGTTACCTCATAAGTAACATCGTATAGTTTCTGCTGATCAAACTGGCCGTTAATTACAAAACGCGGCAAGGCAATGGAAGCAAGGTTACAAACAGCAACTTCATCCGGAGATGTATATTGAATGATTTCAGTGCAAAGGTTGGAACTTTTAATAGTACCTAAATTCTGCTGGTTACTCTTATTATTCGCTGCATCTTTATATAATAAATAAGGAGTGCCGGTTTCAATCTGTGCATCCAAAATAGCAAACCATAAATCCTGGGCTTTTACTGTTTTTCTTGCTTTACCAGTTGCTTCGTATTGTTCGTATAATTTTTCAAAAGCATCTCCATGCGTATCACTCAGGCCGGGTGCTTCATTCGGACAAAATAAACTCCAATTTCCATTGGCTTCCACACGTTTCATAAAAAGATCGGGCATCCACAATGCATAAAATAAATCTCTTGCTCTTATTTCTTCTTTACCATGATTTTTTCGCAGGTCTAAAAATTCAAATACGTCTGCATGCCAGGGTTCAAGATAAATAGCAAAAGCCCCTTTTCGTTTCCCGCCACCCTGATCTACATAACGTGCAGTATCATTAAATACTCTCAGCATCGGAATCAAACCATTGCTTGTTCCATTCGTACCACCAATATAACTTCCGGTAGCACGAACATTATGAATAGCCAATCCAATTCCACCCGCACTTTGAGAAATTTTGGCGGTTTGTTTTAATGTATCATAAATACCTTCAATACTATCTTCTTTCATCGTTAATAAAAAACAAGATGACATCTGTGGCTTTGGTGTACCTGCATTAAACAACGTAGGAGTTGCATGTGTAAACCATCGCTCACTCATGAGATGATAGGTTTTAATAACACTTTCAATATCATTTTTATGAATACCTATTGCCACTCTCATATACATGTGCTGGGGGCGTTCCGCTATTTTACCATTATTCTTTAGCAGGTAAGATTTCTCAAGTGTCTTAAATCCAAAATAATCAAATCCAAAATCACGGTCATAAATGATGGTACTATCCAAAAGCTCAGCATTATCCTCAATAATTTGCATTACATCGTCTGCAATCATTGGTAACTTCTTACCGTTGATGGTATTGGTGTACTGATGCAAAATCCGCATCGTGTCGGAAAAACTCTTGAGCGTATTCTTATGTAAATTACTTACTGCTATCCGGGATGCCAAAATCGCATAGTCGGGATGGGTAGTAGTAAGTGAAGCAGCCGTTTCTGCTGCCAGGTTATCCAGCTCGGTAGTTGGAACACCTTCAAAAATTCCTTCAATGGTTTTTTTGGCAACTTCGTAAATATCTACTAACGGGCTTAAGCGATAAGATAGTTTCTCAATTCTCGCAGTTACTTTATCGAACTTTACGGATTCTTGTTTTCCGTTTCTTTTAATTACGTACATTATTATATGTATGATTTATAGGTTATGATAGCTGATTTCCTTTTAGTTGGTTATCTCTTTTATTTTTTGAAGTTTTTGCTGTCGCAACAAATATGCTAATTAACTCATTCGCTTCTATTATCAAAGGGCCGGTTAAATCCGTTGGTAATAGTGATAATTCCTGACAAACTTCCAGCCAATACATCGATTCATCTGCTTCTTCTATTACTATTTCTATATTATAAATAAAATCTGCTGTTGATTTTTCCCGGTTTTGCTCCAACAGATCCGGCAGAGCGAATTAACTGGCGGGCAATCTCATAACCAGCAGCATTTCTTGGAAGATTTTCACATAACCGAATAACCGCAATATGAAAGGCCTTTGTCCTTTTTTTTAATTCTTCCTTTGTCATCCAAGAAGGTTTTTAGCACTCCTAAATCACCATTCACAATTCCTATATCAAAAGTCTTCCTCCAAAGAAAAACTTTGTACCTCTTTACTTCCAAGTACACCGGATTTCTGATAATCACCTACTCTTTTTTCAAAGAAATTTGTTTTACCCTGCAACGAAATCATTTCCATGAAATCAAAGGGGTTGGTTGCGTTAAACATTTTTGGATAACCTAATTCTGATAGCCATCTGTCGGCCACAAATTCTATATATTGTTTCATCAGGTCCGCATTCATCCCTATCAATTTAACGGGAAGTGCTTCGCTGATAAATTCCTTTTCTATCACCACCGCATCGCTGATAATTCCATATACTTCTTCCTGCGATAATTTATTCTGCAGCATGCTGTATAACAGGCAGGCAAACTCGCAATGCAGGCCCTCATCGCGGCTTATCAACTCATTGCTAAAGGTGAGACCGGGCATTAATCCTCTTTTTTTCATCCAAAAAATAGAACAGAAACTTCCACTGAAGAAAATTCCTTCAACAGCAGCAAATGCAACAAGACGTTCAGCAAAATTTCCATTATCAATCCAGCGCAATGCCCATTCCGCTTTTTTCTTCACAGCCGGAACTGTTTCGATCGCGTGAAAGAGGCGATGTTTTTCTTTTGGATCTTTAATATAAGTATCAATTAAAAGTGCGTAGGTTTCGGAATGGATATTTTCCATCATTATTTGAAATCCATAAAAGCAACGCGCTTCTGGTAATTGTACTTCGCTCATAAAATTTACGGCTAGGTTTTCATTTACAATACCATCGCTGGCAGCAAAAAAAGCCAATACATGCGAAATGAAATGACGCTCTCCATCATTTAAGCCGACCCAGTCTTTTTGATCTGCACTTAAATCAATCTCTTCCGCCGTCCAAAAACTGGCCTCATGCTTTTTATATTGCTCCCATACTTTTGGATAATTAATTGGAAGGATCACAAATCGATCTTTGTTTTCTCTTAAAAGAAGTTCTGTCTCTTGTTGCATAACGAATTTTTTACCTGGTTTGGCCGCGGTCGGGGGTAGAGGTAGTAATTACATCCGGAACATTGTTCCGTAACGTACTCGTTGCTCTGCCCTTCACCCGAAGGCGTGACAATTTTTTGTTTGAATAATGGCAGGTCTTCTGACTTGGTTAATTACTGAATACCTTCCCGGTGATGTGGCCTTTACCTTTCATCAAAAGTGGTATATTCATTCAGTAACCTTTTTTGCGAATAGTACAAGAATACCCAATGTATGCTCACTTATTATTCTTGCCGGAATCGTTCGCTATTCCTCTTTACTATTTCAAACCTTACAGCTACGGGGATAGTTCCAGATTTGCACCGGATTCCCTTTTAATACAATACTCAAAAAAGAGTAATTGTTACCATCATTGCCATACAATGTTACTAAGCAATATTATTTTTAAGTTAAGTAGTTATTCACCCCATGTTGAAAAGAGTTTCACTATTACTTATTATTATTAGAAACCCGCTACCCGCCTGCATTTCAGCCAAATAAAAAAAATTATATAGTTTTATTTGTTGGGCAGGGCATAATTCCTTATTAAAATTTAATTCCTTCAGGCATTTTGCAATCCTTTTAATAAAGGGTACTATTCCTGACTTAAAAATTGAAACCAATACCAGTTATGAAATTAAATTTTCGATTGTTATACCCTGTAATATCAAAATAGGTTTGATTAGTTATATTTCGCAAGTCTAAGAAGACCTTTATACGTTTACTGAAATTATAACTACCGTATAAGTCGATCGTATAGTAAGAAGGCATTTGCGGTTCCCCAGCATCGTAAGGCCCCTTTAATCGTGTGCCCACAAAACGAAAGGAAGGTACCAGCATAAAACCGATGAAGGGTTCAATAGTTAATACACTATTAAATGTGAAATTAGGACGACGGTAAAAATTTTTCTCTTTTTGCTGATCTTCCTTCCCTTCTCCATCCACATAGGTAATATTGTTGACCCAATTACCTTTTTTTCCGATAGCAATAGTACTTTCCATTTCAAAACCATAATCATTTTGTTCATCCCGGTTAATGTATTGGCTGGTATAGGTGGAAGGATTGGTATAAAAAGTAATCAGATTTTTTATAGCTCTTTTAAATCCAACAATGCGGAAAGAATTTCTTTTGTTATTGCTGAAAACCTGCAGGCCCGCTTCATAATTAGCAGTTTCTTCAGGGTTTAATGTTCTGTTTCCATATTCACTATATAATTGGTATAATGAGGGAGTTTTAAATGCGGAGGAAATACTCGCAAATACTCTTGTGTTCTCATCAATTGAAAAAGAAGGATTGAACGTATACGTACTATTATTTCCATAAATGCTATGGTGGTTAAAGCGCAAACCAATATCCATTGTAAATCCCGAATTATTTTTAATCACTAAAGAAGTATAAGCCGCGGTATTGTTGGCTTTAGCACTATCGCCTAAAGCCGTTTCAAAAGGGCCAAAGCTGCTAAGGCTTTTATAACCCTGGTCGGTTTTATGCCAATTACCCTGCACGCCTGCCAACAAAGATATTTTATCAGAAAAAAAATAATTGCCAAAAAATTCTGATACAAAATGTTGACCATTGTAAAAACCATTTGCATAAGTTGCAAAACCACCAATTGAGCCACTATCATCAGTCAATTCTCTTCCTGAACGGATAAGAGAATTTATAAAATGCAGGTTTAATCTGGAAGAAGTAAAAGCAGCATCTATGGCATAGATACTGTTTTTGTTTTCAGAAATATAATCTTTATCATCTTTAAAAGCTCCCGCATCTATATCCGTTTTATACCTGCCAGCGCTTATTAAACTACTTATAGAAAATGCAGAAGTAAACTGGTATCCGATAGTAGCCTGAAGATTAGTTTGACGAAATCCATCTTTGTCAAAATCCTTATTGCCGGAAGTATCCTGTGCTGCTGAAAATCCACTGGTGTTTGTATGATTAAAATTGAGGTTATAGCTTAATCGATTCAGTTTTCCTGAAAGCCCAACCACACTACGAAACGTTTTATAGCTACCATACGATAAAACTACTGATGGATTGATTTTTGAAGCGCTCTTTTTTTTAGTAATGATATTTATTACGCCTGCAACGGCATCACTTCCCCATAGAGTACTTTGGGCGCCTTTCAAAATTTCAATGCGTTCAATGGAGGAAGGATTGATACTGTTCAAATCAAAACTATTATTTATCTGCGACGGATCTCCCACGGGTATACCGTCAATCAAAACCAGTACGTTGCCCGTTCCGGCGCCCCTAAAATAAAAATCCTGATTCGCTCCTATGACACTGTTAGCACCATTCACAAAAATGCCACTCTGGAAATTAATAATCTCGGAAATTGTTTTACCAGCATTTCGTTGTAAAACTGACTGATCAATAACGGTTACTACTTTACCGGTAGTGCTTTGTTTTTGTAGTGTTTTGTTGGCAGAAATAATAACCTCATCCAAAGTTTTTACGGTGCTGTCTTGCGCATAGGTGTAACTGCTAATAATAACAGCAGCTACCACAAAAATTCTCTTTTTCATACAATGAAAATAATTTTGTAGTGACTGCTTCCAGGAAATAAAAAAGAAATAGAAATATAAATGCCCTCCGACGTTTACATTTCACGCCTTTCACCCGAAAGCTGATAAATGTTTAAAGGATGATGGCAGGTCTTCTGGCTTGAGGTATTACTGAACACCTTCCCATCTTTTACAGACAGTGGTATGAAGATTCAATAATGTGAATAGCAGATAATGAATAAAGAATATGTTATTATTTAATTACCATTCATTATATACCAACCTTTACAGCTACGGGGATAGCGCCGGATTTACACCGACTTCCCTTTTAATTCTCCGCCAAAGGCGAAAAAACCATAATCAGTGCAAATGTAACCGTCTTCGAACTACTTCACAAATAGCATTTTCAGTTTGCTGTCATCAATTCGTAAAAATTTGCCGGAGCGAATTGTTGGCAATATTCAATAGTAGGTTTAAGTGAATTTTAATCGGCAGAAGAATTTTTTACAAAATGAAATGCAGCGCCAATATAAAAATTTCGTGCTGGGGCAGCATTGTAGTACCGACCGGCCGCTGCATTGATATCATTTCCTAAACTATAGGCTTCATTAAAAATATTATCGGCACCCATATATAAATTTAAGGTTGACTTATTTTTTATACTAAACTTCCACCCGATACGTGCACCTGATAAATCATACGCTTTTGTTTCAACAGTATTTGCATCGTTCAAAAATATTCGCGAGGCGTGATAAAAATTGCCATTTATATATATTCCTTTTTTGAATTGAAGGTCTGCAAGTATTGATGCTGTATAATTTGGAACGCTGGGTAAATGCTTTCCTGAAAAATCTGCAGCATCCTTTTTAAATTCTCCGTAAATATAATTGTTAAATGTTTGAGCAGTACGCACAATCACATACTCAAACAAAGAAGAATTCGTTAACGGTTTTATATAGTCGATACTTAGTTCAATTCCTTTTTGTGTTGCATCGCCGGCATTTACATAATAATCCGCATTGTTATTGTCTTTACGTAACACCAATGCGTTATTCAACTTAAAATAGTAAGCTGTTAGTTCAATTTGTAATTGACCTTTGGCAAAATTTAAACGGTTTCCGATTTCATAATTGATTCCCTGTTCTGCCTCTAAAAAAGTACTAATTACGCCGGTGGAAGGAAGCAATTCGGCTACTGTTGGCGGAGAAAATCCTTTTGAAACGCTGGCAAAAATTGAATAATGATCCTTTATTTTTTTTAAGATAGAAATACGAGGAGAGAATTCATTTTTATAGATTCGGCCCTGAGTAAGTACAGGATATTTATTCAATCGGGTGAACTCAACGGATGATTTATTGATGCTTCCTCCTGCACTAAAGATCCAATTTTTATGAACCGTTACATCACCCTGCACAAATACACTATAGTTCGTGTATTGTACATCGTCATTTGTTTGCAGGGTGTCTGGATTGCCATTTTTATTTTTTGAAACCTGTGTATTGAAATAAGCCTGTTGCCATTCTCCGCCAGCCACCCATTGCATTTTAGCATCGTTCCATTTTTTTTCATAACTAAAAACGGTACGCCCTCCAAAATGCGGTTCATTTCTTCGTTCATAATTACGGAACGTAGGATTTTTTATTTGAGCAAATGCACCATAAAGGGAAGTGGAATTTTTAAAGTAAGGATTAAAATAGTACTGATGAACGACGCCGGCTAAAAAATTCTTCTGATAAATAGCCGCTTTAGCTGTTTGTGCACTTGGAAAAGCACCAGCAGTTGGCCTTGCCTGTTTGGGATTGCTGCTTAATTCAGTTTGTGTTAATCCGCCGGGCGTTTGATACTCCATATCCGTAAATAAAACATGGGCATCGAGTTGCTGTTTTTGAGTTAAATTAATTTTTGTTGACCAACTCAAGTTGTCTCGCCGCATTGTTGAATGATCGCGGTATCCATCACTTTGGTTGTGGGCATAGCTTATGGTATTTCTATTTTCTTTTTCGCCGAAATGAACCGAAGCGAAAATATTCTGCAGACTATAGGATCCAGTAATGTACTCAATCATTGTTCCCGGGTGCCAGCTATTATCAATGCTTTGGAGCAATAATAATCCACCTGTTCCGCTGCCATACATACTTCCTGCAGGCCCTTTAGCAATTTCAATGCTTGAAAAATTATTAAAGGCAAATTGGTTGAAATAAGTATTTCCCCCGGGATCTGTTACCGGAATATTATTCCAATATATTTTTACATTGCGTACACCAAATGGAGATCGGAGGGAACTGCCCCTGATATTAAGTCGATAACTGCCAGGCGAACGTTCTTCCATTCGAACACCTGCTACTGAATTCAATCCATTAACTAACGAACTTTTATTCAATCGATCGACTGTTGAAAGATTAATAACTTTAACGGATATACTACTGGAAAGGATCGATCGATTTTGTTCAAACGCAGTAACGGTTATTTCAGGTAGAAGCCGGGAAGAATCAACCGTTTTTCGATCCTGCGTATAAGATGAGTTTTGTGCTAATAGTAATATAAACAGTAAGCGGTCGATTTTATTCATGTAAGTTAAAATGAAGTTGTAAAGCTAAAACGTAATATTCATTATCTTCATTAAATGACGGAAAAAAGTAAACTGGGGCTTTTTAGCTTTTCAATGATCGTAATAGGCCTTGTAATTGGCATGGGTATTTTTCGTACGGCAACAGATTCTGCTAAAGCAGCCTTAAATCCCACCGTTTATTTTTCTGCCTGGATCATTGGTGGATTAGTGGCATTGTGTGGCGCATTAACTTATGCCGAAATTGGTAGCCGGTTTCCGGTTACAGGTGGTTATTACCGGATATTTTCTTATGCATATCATCCCTCTCTTGCCTTTTCTATTAATTGTATCATACTTATATCTAATGCTGCTTCCTTAAGTGGTGTGGCATTAATTGGGGCAGGATATATAAGTAATGTATTTTTTGGAGGTGGTGTTTCAGATTTAGTGAAAGCAAGTATTGCCATGGCAGCCATCATTGTTTTTTATGGCGTAAACCTGATGGGTTTAAAGATGAGCTCGAAAGCACAAAATGTGCTTATGATTATTAAGATTGGGATGTTATTGGTTTTAGTTGCTTCATTGTTTTTTCCTTCTATTTATGCAGATAATTCTGCTGTAACGTCTGTAACCAGCGATTATTCATTAAAGCAATACATATTATCTTTTGGGGTAGCTCTGGTAGCCGTTTCGTTTACCTATGGTGGATACCAACAAACGATCAATTTTGGAAATGAAGTTAAACATCCATCGCGTAATATTCCTAAAGGCATATTTATTGGAATAGCTGTTATCATACTTTTATATCTTATCGTGAACTTTGCCTATTATAAAGTAGTGGGATTTGAGCTGATGCAAAACAGGGGACAGGGGCAGGAAATAGCGGCTATTCTAACGGGTAAGTTATTTGGTCAAACAGGTGCAAATATCTTTTCTGCACTTCTTTTTTTAAGCGTACTTGCTTATGTAAATGTATTACTGATGAGTAATCCAAGGGTTATGTTTGCAATGAGCGAAGATGGCGTGCTTCCAAAAATATTTCAACGAAAATCAAAAGAAAAAGAAGTGTTGGTAGTTGCTCTTTCTGTTTTCGCTACTATCTGTATAATCATCCTTTTCTTTTCTAAAAAATTTGAGGAAATTCTGAAGTTTACCATTTTCCTGGATTGTATCGGAATGGCAACCTCGGCTGCTACTATTTTTGTGCTCAGAAAAAAGACAAAACACCTGGATAATACCGGTATTTATAAAATGAAATTGTATCCATTGCTTCCTGTTATTTTTATAGCAGCTTATACCTTTGTTGCTATTAGCATTGCTATTGATGATTACAAAACAGCAATTACCGGAATTGCGGTATTGGGTGCATTTATGATCATTTACTTTGTAACAAAAAATCTTTTTACCAAAACTTCGATTGAAAAATGAACGAGCAACAATCTCTTTCTTATATTATTAATGAACTGGCAGAGGATCGTGAATTATATTTTAATGCCATTGCTCCACCAATTATCCAGACGAGCAATTTTGCATTTAAGAGAGTAGATGATCTTAGAGCTGCTTTTGAAGATGAAATGAGTGGTTATTTATACAGTCGTGGTATAAACCCTACGGTTGATATTCTCCGGAAAAAATTGGCAGCACTGGATGGCGCAGAAGATTGTTTAGTATTTAATAACGGAGCAGCGGCTATTTTTGCAGGCGTAATGGCAAATCTAAAGGCAGGCGACCACATTGTATCTGTAGAAAAGCCATACTCTTGCTTTCAGAAAATGTTTGACGGAATGTTTCCGCGTTTTGGAATCAGTACTACGTATGTGGATGGCAGAGATATTAATAATTGGAAGCAAGCTACCCAACCCAACACTACACTCTTTTATTTGGAAAGCCCAAATAGCTGGAATTTTTTATTGCAGGATATTGAGGCCGTTGCCAAATGGGCTAAATCAAAAAATATTATTACCATTATTGATAATACCTATTGTTCCCCGTTGCATCAGAATCCTATTCGTATGGGTATCGACCTGGTAATGCAAACAGCTACTAAATATATAAGTGGTCATAGTGATACATTAGGAGGAGTGTTGTGCGGCTCTCGCAAAATGATAAAAAAAATATTTGATTGCGAATATGTTACTGTTGGAAGCGGCATTCAACCTTTTAATGCCTGGCTATTGTTGCGTGGGTTGCGCACCTTACCTGCCCGGTTTGAACGCATTACCCGATCAACCCAACAATTACTTGCTTACCTTAAACAACATTCAAAGATCGAAGAAGTGATTTTTCCGCTAGACCCATCTTTTCCACAATACGAACTTGCAAAGAAACAAATGAGTGGAGCCTGTGGATTGTTAACCATGGTATTAAGAGTTAAAAAAAGAGAAGAGATTGTAACCTTCTGCGAAAGCTTGCGACATATATTAATGGCAGTAAGTTGGGGTGGGCACGAAAGCCTTGCCATTCCTAAATGCACCTCTCTGTTAAATAGTGAGTTTGATGCATCAAACCGTGAACACAAAATGGTTCGTTTATATGTGGGGTTAGAAGAGCCAGCTTATTTAATAGCAGATTTAGAGCAGGCATTTTCTGCCATCCTATAGTTTTTGGAGAAAAATTAACGGCATCCTTATCAGAATCTCGCTTTCATTAAATTATTTTGTTTAGGAATGACAATATTATGACCGTCCATCAAAATTCAATTGTATGCCCTTACTTTACAATTACATTTGTTATATGAAACATATTGTTTTTTTTAGTTGTATAAGTCTGTTTTTCAATAATCTGGTTACTGCACAAGACAAATGGGATCTCCGCCGCTGCGTAGAATTTGCGGTTGCGAACAATATTTCGGTTAAACAGGCAGATATCCAGGCAAGGGTAGCTGAACTTACGTTGCGCCAAAGCCGTCTCCAACAATATCCCAATGTTAGTTTTTCAAATAGTTCCGGTATCAGTTCGGGTCGGTCTATTGACCCCACCAGCAACCAGTTTACTACTCAGCAATTGCTTTTTTCTCAATTCAATCTTAATACCAGTGTTACGATATTTAACTGGTTCAATCTTAAAAATACCATTGCCGGCAATCAATTATCTGCTGAAGCTTCCAGAGCAGATATAGATAAATTGAAAAATGATATTTCATTAAATGTAGCTTCTGGGTACCTGTTAGTATTGGTTTCAAAAGAACAGGCAAATATTACTAACGTTGCTGTTCAACAAACTTTGCAAAGTTTAGATAATACAAGGAAGCGCGTGGAAGCTGGTTCTTTGCCAGAATTAAATTTAGCTGAACTGGAGGCGCAATTGGCCCGCGATAGTTCAACACTGATCACTGCACTGGCATCTATTCAGCAAAATACTCTCCAATTAAAAGCATTGCTAAATTTAGATGCTGCTGTTTCTTTTGAAATAGAAACGCCGCCGTTGGATAAAATTCCGGTAGAAAACCTGGCTGATTTGCAACCTGAGATTGTATATGGACTTGCATTAGCCAATCTTCCTCAGCAAAAAATAAATAATCTGCGTATACAGGCTGCTCATAAATATCTCGATGCTTCAAAGGCTGCCATGTATCCATCCATCGCTGCTTTTGGAGGAATGGGTACCAATTATGCGAACAATAAGATTCCAAGTTTTACTCAAGAACCAACGGGAGCATTTCTACCTACCCCTGCTAAAGTGAGTATAAGTGGTACTGATTATTTTGTTCAGACACCTGCAGTTAATACTATTATAACAAAATCAAGAACTCCAATTGGAACACAGATAAGTGATAATTTTCGGCAAAACGTAGGCATCAGTATTAATGTTCCTATTTTTAATAATGGATTTGGTAAAACCCAATGGCAAAAAAATAAACTCACCGTTCAAAACCTCGAGTTACAAAAAGAACAGGCTGAAAGAACCTTGAAACAGGATATTTATAAATCCTATACAGATGCCACAACCGCTGTTCAAAAATTTAATGCAGGTGTAAAGAGTGTGAGCACTGCAGAAAAAGCCTATAATTTTGCACAAAAAAGATATGATGTAGGATTATTGTCTACCATAGATTTTCTTACCAACCAAAATAATCTAACCCGTTCAAAACTGGAATTGGCACTGGCCCAGGTTGATTATGTTTTTCGTTTAAAATTGCTGGAGTTTTATAAAGGACAGGGGATAAAATTGCAATAATAAAACCAGGGTTAAAAATATTTATAAAGTTTAATAACAGAAACATGAGTAAAAGAGTTAAGTGGATTATCGGAATTGTAGTGCTTTTGATAGCAGGCCTTTTTGGATTGAAATCGGCCGGCTTAATTGGGAAAGAGGAGGGATTAAAGGTATCTACTGAGAAAGCAACGCCCCGCACTATTATTGAAACCGTAAATGCAAGCGGTAAAGTATACCCGGAAATTGAAGTAAAAGTTAGCCCGGATATTTCAGGGGAAATTATTGAGCTGGCCGTTGAGGAAGGTGATAGTGTTAAGCGTGGATCTATTCTTGCAAAGATTTATGCAGATATTTATTCGACGCAACGCGATCAGGCATCAGCGGTAGTAAATCAGCAACAGGCATCCGTTGAAAATAGTAAGGCTCAGTTGGAAAGTCTTAAATCATCATTGGAACTTGCACAACGTACCTATGACCGTCAGAAAAAATTAATGGATGACAAGGTAATTTCACGGGCCGAATTTGAGCAAGCCATAAATGGGTTAGAATCTGCAAAAGCAAATTACAATGCTGCTCTGCAGGGGATACGCAGTGGCCAGGCAGGAGTACAAAGTGCTGCTGCAAGCCTGCAAAGAGCGAATAAAGATCTAAGCCGAACTGCAGTGTTAGCTCCAATGGATGGAGTAGTATCTTTATTAAATGTAAAAAAAGGAGAACGCGTAGTCGGTAACTCGATGATGGCAGGCACGGAAATTATGCGAATTGCCAATATGAGTTTAATTGAAGTAAGGGTAGATGTAGGCGAGAATGATATTCCTAAAGTAAAACTTGGCGACTCTGCCTTAGTAGAAGTGGATGCTTATAATAATAGAAAATTTAAAGGAATTGTAACTAAGATAGCCAGCAGCAGTACTTCTTCTGCGCAAGCTGCAGTAACCTCTAATGATGTAACCAATTTTAAAGTACATATTCGGTTATTGCCAGATTCTTATAAAGATCTTATGAATCCAGGTCGTGTTAAAAATTTTCCATTTCGCCCGGGTATGAATGCAAGCGCGGATATTCAAACAAAAACCAAGGCAAACGTACTTTCCATTGCAATTAATGCGGTTACTACCCGCGAAAAAAACAGCGATAAGCTGGTGAATGAAAAAAAGGATAAGAAATCGGATGAAGAAGGGCTGCAAGAAACTACTAAAAATTCACTTGCTTCCGATATGGATGAAGTGGTATTTGTATTGCAACCAGGAGGACTGGTAAAAAAGGTAAAAGTAAAAACAGATATTCAGGATATTAATAATATCGAAATTACCGAAGGACTAAAAGAGGGTGATGAAGTGATTGCGGCCCCCTATAATGTGATAAGTAAAACATTGAAAGATGGGATGAAGGTACAGGTGGTAGCAAAAGATAAGCTGTTTGAAAGCAAGAAGAATTAATGTAAAAACCAGTAAGCATTTTCTAAACAACAGTCTGACTATGATATTTTCTATTCAGAAAAAATGTGGCTTGATTTTTATATATTCAAATTTTATTGCTGAGCCCCAAACGGTTTACTTAGTTTTATAATTAAACGAATTTTATGAAATGGGGTATTATTGGCAGTGGCAGTTGGGCAACAGCACTTGCTAAATTACTTACAGATAATAATCATTCTATAAATTGGTTGATACGTAGTGAGGCGATGGCTGATCATTTTAAAAAGCGCCATCACAATCCATCCTATTTACGTTCGGTTTACTTTAATACAGATTTACTTACACTTCATACAAATATTTCAACAATTGTTGATCAATCCGATTGCATTCTAATAGCTGTGCCTTCTGCTTTTGTAATAGATACACTTCGTCCATTGTTGAACAGTGCACTTACGGGAAAAAAGATAGTATCTGCTGTTAAAGGAATTCTTCCAGATAATAATCTCCTGCTCAATGATTATTTGAAAATACAATATGGTATACCGTTAGCCTCTTATTTTACAATTATGGGGCCTTGCCATGCCGAGGAAGTGGCATCGGAGAAATTATCTTACCTTACTTTTTCAGGATTGGATACTTTAGTTACTGAAAAAATTGCTGCTTATTTTAATACAAGTTATTTAAATGCACTAACAAATAATGACGTGTATGGAGTTCAGTATGCGGCAGTGCTAAAAAATATTTATGCTTTAGGGGCGGGTATTGCACATGGATTAGAATACGGCGATAATTTCTTAAGCGTTCTTATTGCGAACTGTGCCGATGAAATGGCGGGGTTTTTAAGAAAAGTAGGAATACCACATATTGAAGTCGGAGTACATGAAGAAGATGATCCGGTTACTCATAAAAAGAGTCCAAATTATGCTGCATCCGTTTACCTGGGCGATTTGTTGGTTACCTGTTATTCTCTATACAGCCGAAATCGAACATTCGGTAATATGATCGGCAAGGGCTATTCAGTTAAAGCTGCTCAATTAGAAATGAATATGATTGCCGAAGGATATAATGCCAGTTTATGCATCCATCAAATTAATAAAGCTATTGGATGTACAATGCCGATTTCGGAAATGATTTATCGCATTCTTTGGGATAATGTTAAACCTTCCGATGGGTTCAGCCAACTCGAAGAAATACTTGTTTAATAAACACCTTTTATTTACCAAACTTATCGTCACACTGTAAGCGAGTCGCGGTAGTTGTTTGTCAGACGTGGCATTGCATAAAACCCCTTGTTACCAGCGGCAGTTCTTTTAATGAAATCGAGCAAAAAAGTTGGACTTATAAAATAAAAGCATTCGACCGGCTGATGCTTTGATCAATTACCATTGTAAACTTTAAAAAAGAGAAAAAATCTCTTAAATCAGATTTCTTAACATCATCAATATTACTTTTTTAGCCCCGCTCAAATTACAACAATGCTAATAAATCGGAGCCTGCTCCAAAAGGATTATAGGCAAGCATCAGGCTATGATTTTTATTTGAATAAATAGTTCTGTATTTACTGCAGAACAACTATTTTAGACTTTATAAAGTATCAACAAATCTGCAAAAATGAACAGACTATTTTATCTTTTTTTGACAGTAGTAACAATGCAATTTTTTTTTACAAGTTGCAGCTCCCCGACAAGCGATGAGAAAAAGGAAGATGTAGCAGATCAATCGACTTCCTCTAAAAAATATACCGAAGGCAGTGATTACTTTATTTTTGAAAGGGTGAGAATGCTGGATAAAGCCGGCTTTGCTTCACCCCAGGAAGCCTATAGTATTCTTTTACCCAAAGGTTGGAATAATAATGATGAAATTATTTGGAACCCACCCGGCTCCTCCTGTTCGGGAACATTCAGGCAGCTAACCGCAAAGTCGGGCGATGGTAAATACTTTTTTGAAATGCTCCCCGATTTGATTTTTAGTTGGAATACTAATGCTGAACTTATGCAGTTTAATCAAAACAATAGACAGTCATCTTCCTATTGTGATTTTAAGGAACCTATGGGCGCAGAACAATATTTAAGAAATGTATTTGTAAATGAACTGGGTAATCCGGAAATAGTAAAAGTGGAATCCAACCAGGTTGTTGTGGACCAAATGAAAAAATCGAATGAAGAATCGAGTAGAGAACTTAGACAATATGGTGCCGGCCAAATCCAATTTTCTCAAACAGCGGTTAATGCAGATTTAACCTGGCCCGATGGAACTGCGGGTTGGGTGGTGCTGGGTGTAACCGTTGTTGAAACGGTGATACCCAATGTATACAATGGTAGTTACGATAAATTATTCACTACACAAATAACCCAAAGAACTGTTTTTAAATATCCGGCAGATGAAAAGGAACAGGCAAAAAATAAATTCGGTACAATTATGTCTAGCTTCAGAACTAACCAGGCATGGAATGGTGCGGTAAATAAATTCTGGAAAGATGTAAGACAGAAAAAAAATATTGTTCACATCGGCAGAATCAAAATGATGGATGAACAAACGCGGCAAATCGGCGAACGGGCTACGCGTGCCGGTGAAGAAAGACTGAAGAATATGGATAACGAAATGCGTTCTTGGGAGCAGCGGCAAAATTCCGACGACCGAATCCATACAAATTTTATCAAAGCAATAAGAGAGGTTGAAAATTATTCGGATGAATCAGGTAAATACGAGATGGCCTCCGGTTATAATCATGTATGGAGCAGGGGCGATGGTAGTAGTTTTGTGTTGAGTAATAGCCCCAACTTTGATCCGGAATTTGTTTTTAAAGATCAAAACTGGAAAGAAATGAAGAAAGTAGAATAAAATGGATGGTGGTCCTCTTCTTTTAATTAAAAAAGAAAGAAGCTTTTTTCAGCAATTTATTTAGCTCCTGTAATAGCAATTACCAAATTGTTTATTGAACTGTTTACCGATTGTAAACTGAGCGATCTTAAATACTTTATAACGTTTCGGGGATTTTCGATGACGGGGTTTATTGATACTGCCGTTCTTACGAAGCACAACACTTTGATTAACCACTAAAGTGTCATCGAAGTAGTTCACCTCCGCTATCGCAAACCCCTTCCTATCGGTAGCTCTTCTATCTGTTCGAAGCTGTGTGGTTTAAAGCCCGCACATACTTTGTTGAAAGCGATTTACATTAGAAGCCATGTCCGTCCGATTACGCACCGTGCGTTGAAAAAAATGTATAATTAAAAATCGAAAGGTGTGAGAAAAAATACACTCTTAAAAAAATAGCCTTTAGCGTTGGCTTTTTCATTTGGTTCTCTGTTTTATCAAGTCCAACTGTTGGGTAATGTTATCTACGATGCCCTCCATCCAGTTGTCTATAACATTTTCAAATTCTTTTTTGTTGGGCAACTGGTGGTAAAGTTTTTCCAACAAATTGTTTTGTTGGTTGCGGTCAAAGCCAACGGTGTAGTTGTATTTAGTTGTTACAACTGAAAGGTCTTTCCAAATGTTAAACGCTTTTGTTCCTGCTGGAATAAAACCGTTGAAGCGTAACTCAATTCTAAACTCACCAACTTCTTTATGTTCTTTCAAATAATCTTTTACTGCTTTATCAGTTTTATGTCCTTGTCCATCCGTCCGCACCATCACTTCAATTTCTTCAAATTTTTCAGCAATATCTTTTTCTTCTAATTGCTTTGTAATGCTGTTGCGTAAAAAGAAAACCACTTTAGTCAAAATGCGTTCGCAATTTTCAGCACTTCTTTTTTCCTTTATTGGTGGTTGCTTCAATCCCTTTATCAATTCTTTTAGTTGTCCAATTTTTTTGTCAACGGGCTTCTGCATTTCGGTATATCCTTCTTCAATTTCTTTTTCTAATTCTTCAATCGTTGGCATTTCGCCTTTCAATTGCTTAGGCAATGCGTTTGCAAATTGATAATCAGAAACTCCAATAGGAGATTTGATTCCTTGCAAGGAATATTTTACAACCGTTTTGTTGGGTGTTTTGCAAAGCAAAATTCCAATAGTGGGTTTATCATCTTTGCCTTTTACTTCTTCGTTGACAGTGTTTGTGTAGAAATTTAATTTCCCTGGGAATTCAGGTTTGAAGTCGCCAACTTTCAATTCATATGTTGCCAATTCAGTTATGTGTTGTTGAGTCATTATATTATTATTCTGCCAGCAATTTCTTCAAAGCAAGATAACATAAGTAAAGGATATTTACTGTCGTGATTAGTAGCTTAAATATTATCTAA
>JANNEK010000153.1:0-1868 GCA_031378605.1 Chitinophagaceae bacterium
TTTTTATAATTGTAACACCTTACATTACCTTCACGATAATTCATAATCCAGGTAATCTATTAATCCGATAAATCCCGGTTCAGACATTTTTAATCCCGTTCAGACTTTTTCAATGCGGCACAAATCATAAGTAAGAACAACGCTTACAAATTTTAGAATTAATCACTTAGATCAATCTCAGTATATTTTACCGCCCGTTGCGGATAACTGGTTTCATGCAGCAGTTTTCCATCATATACCGTATCCGAGGTATGCTCCATATTTATTCCGTTCGCAAAAAGCCATAGCTTACGATGGCATATATGGTAATAGTTGATATGAGTGGCGGTGAGATGCATACTATTTAATCCTTACTGCGTTTTACAATGATGAGCCGGTAAAGGCAATAACAATTTTTTTGAGTTCGTTTTTTATTTCTTCCCATGTTTTAGCTAGTATTATTACTGGTTGTTGCTCTCTTTCTGCATCTTCAAAATTAGTAAGGCTGTGAATAATATAGCCTGTATCAATTTGGGGGAATTTTGATTTGAATATTTCCAGCATTTCTGGAAGGGGAAAAATATTCAATAAAAAAGCAACGTCCCAAAAATCTTTTTTTGAAAAGCGGTTGCTCAGCGCCTGTAGTTTCATTGGAATGATATCTGGCAATGCTATCAGCCTGGCACCATCCATTGTTTCAAATGGAAGCAGCCATTGGAAAGGGTATAAAATAAAATCAACTTTTATCTTATTAATAGTGAACATCATTGTTTGGTTTTGTTCAAACAACAATTCTGCATGCGGGAATTCGGTTGCAATTACCTGAAAAATAATATTATTTTGATATGGGGTACTGGTAAAAAAATCAAGGTCAACAGATAACCGATGGCCCAACCGTAATGCCAGGTTGGTACCACCGCCTAATGCAAAATTTTTAAATGCGGGGAGGGAGCAAATTCTTTTTAATAATTCCAGGGTAGCGGGTTCAACTGCATTTTGTTGTAGCATTTAAAATCAGTTTTCTGAAGTTCTAAAATGGTGCAAAGAAAACTCAGTACAGGTTTGCGGAGATATAGCGCCTCTACTATCTCCTGCCGTATGCGGGGCAGGCTGTAAAATTTCATAATGGCTACCTGATCGTTCCAGGTACCATAGTTAAATACTTTTTCCATTACATATAAAGAGGATTTTTCGAAATCTAATTCGTCAAAGGAAATATCCCAGAAAGCTTTTTTTGAAATGGAGGGTGTTAACATGCTTGCCATAGGTGTATGGTAAAGTTAAGCATTAGAATCTTTTATGATTGAGATCGTTTGCCATAGTTAAAATTTAAATGCTGTTATATAACAGAAGGTGAATTAATGGTATTAAAAAGGAAATGGCTTTTCTTAATTGTCTGAACCGGGATTTATAAGATTAATGGATTGCCGGGATTAGGGCGATACTATTATTGAACAATCTTTTCTAATGTACTATTTTTTGTCTGAAGCGGGATTTATGGGATTACGAGATTAGGGCGATACTTTTTAGTGAGCAATCTTTTATATTGTAAACTTTTTTGCTCCAACGTTTATTAAAAGCACTGTTTTCATATTGTACGCCTTCAGGTAATTGAGCCCCGAGCCAGATGCATTTATTAACGATGATTCGTAACCTAATTAATTTTTAAATAATTTAATAATTGTAACATCTTACATTCCTTTTACGATAATTCATAATCCGCGTAATCCTTCAATCTTATAAATCCCGGCTCAGACATTTTCATCATCATACAGTCAGTTAACGATGATTCGTAATCCAATTAATCTTTAAATCTTTTTTATAATTATAATACCCTAAATTATCTTCACGATAATTCATAATCCGGGTAATTCTTCAATCTCATAAAT
>JANNEK010000159.1:0-4319 GCA_031378605.1 Chitinophagaceae bacterium
TCCAATACTTCCTCATCAACAGTACTCTTACCGGCAATGGCTTTTGTGAGCTTCGACAAAAAACTCTCCTTTGTTTTTTGTAAACCAAGGTCCAGCGTTTCCTTTTCCTTCTTGCCAAATAATTTTCCTAAAAAACTCATACCTGTTTAATTAAAAAGCTAAAATACAAAAAGCTGTTCCCTTCTTAAGAACAGCTTTCAAAATAGAAATACGCTTATCCAACCTTATTTAGCCAGGAATTCTTTTATTTTTTCTTTGTGCACAATTGCTTCCTTAAACGTATAAGCACCAGTTTTTGGACTGCGAACTGCTTTAATAACTTTGGTCCAGTTTTTTGCTTCTGCTGCCGCCTTTTGATCCTTTGTTTTGATCGCCGTTTTTGCTGCTTTTGCCATGATTAGAAAGTTGAAATATGAATGAGTGATGAGTAGAACCGCTGAAAATAATGTATATAAACAAGTTCAGCTAATCAACCAATTACTTAATTTCTTTATGAACAGTTACTTTTTTTAATATTGGATTGAATTTTTTCAATTCCAGTCGCTCGGGATTATTCTTTTTATTTTTGCTGCTGATATAGCGGCTGGTACCGGGTTTACCACTGCTTTTATGTTCGGTACATTCTAATATAACCTGAACTCTGCTTCCTTTCTTTGCCATTGTAATAGCTTTTAAAACTTATTGTTAGATTTTTACTCCGTTTTTACGTAATTCTTTTACAATTATATAAAGACCTCTTTTATTGATATGGCGAATACCTTCTGTAGAAAGTTTCAATGTTACCCATTTGTCTTCTTCAGCAAGGAAAAAACGTTTGCTTTGGAGGTTAGGCAAAAAACGGCGTTTTGTCTTGATATTTGAATGCGACACTTTGTTGCCCGACACGGGAACCTTACCTGTCACCTGACATAATCTTGCCATAATTAAAAAAATTTTGGACGGCGAAGGTCGGGAAATCTGGCCTACTTACAAAGTAAAACAAAAGTTTTTTTGATAAAATTCTTAACATTGGTGGATTATAAGTAATTGGCCGTTATTTGCTTTTAAGTTTGCTTCCCCGAAAAGGTACCAAAAGATGTTGGCACAAAATCAATTTATTGACCTTAGTGTTTTGGACCAGATAATTAATAATTACTTAATTTGAATGCTATTAAAATGTTGGATACTTTGGAGGAAAATCAATACAAAAGGTATTAATGAAAAGAAAAACAATTGCCCGGGATATCAGTTGGTTATCATTCAATGGCAGGGTATTACAAGAAGCAGCCGACCCCTCGGTGCCGCTTAAAGAACGGATCAAATTCTTAGGTATTTTTTCAAACAACTTAGATGAATTCTTTAGGGTACGGGTAGCTACTCTTGGCCGAATGGCTCAATTTGGGAACAGATTAAAGAATATTCACCTCGAGCATGCGCCCGAAAAAATTTTGGCTCAGATCCAGGAAATAGTATTGAAACAGCAGGAAGAATTTGGTCGTATCTGGAGCGGAATAAGGTCTGAAATGGAAAAGGAAAACATCAGGCTGGTTAATGAGCGGCAGTTAAATAAGGAGCAACAAAAATTTGTAGAAACTTTTTTTGAGGAAGAAATACGTTCTAATATCATTCCTTTAATGGTCGAAAGCATTCCGGTTTTTCCTTATTTAAGAGAAAAGTCTATTTTCCTGGGTGTTATTTTATCAAAAAGGGATGAATCACTTAAAAGAAAGTTTGCCATTATTGAAGTGCCCTCACGATCCTTTGGAAGGTTTATACAATTACCTTCCGAACCCGGTGAATATGTTATAATTTTATTAGAAGATATCGTGCGCTATAATTTGCGGAATATCTTCTCTTATTTTGGATACGACCGTTTCAACTCCTGGTTATTTAAAGTAACCCGCGATGCAGAACTCGATTTGGATACAGATATTTCTACCACCATTATTCAAAAAATTGAAAAAGGAATTAAGAACCGCAGAAAAGGTAAACCCGTTCGCTTTTTATACGATCAGCAAATGGACACCGACCTGCTTCGGTATCTTTTAAAGAGATTAAATCTAACGCAAAAGGATAATATTATAGCCGGCGCACGCATTCACAACTTCAGACATTTTATAGACTTTCCGGATGTATTTCAAAAGAAAGGAAAACGAAAAAAACCTTTCTTGCATCCTTTATTAAAGAATACCCTACGGGTAACCGATATAATGCTGGAGCAAGATATATTATTAAACTTTCCATATCATTCCTTTAACCCCGTGATTGATCTATTGCGGGAAGCGGCGATTGACCCCGATGTGAAAGCAATAAAAATTACGGCCTACCGGGTGGCCTCCAATTCAAAAATTATTAATGCACTTATCAATGCGGTTCGGAATGGTAAGGATGTTTCTGTAGTGCTTGAGTTAAGGGCACGCTTTGAAGAAGAGGCCAATTTGCAATGGAAAGAAAGATTGGAAGAAGAAGGCGTAAAAGTTTTTATCAGTGTACCCAACATGAAAGTACATGCTAAGATATGCCTCATAAAGAAAAGAGTAAACAACAGAACTTTTCACTATGGTTTTATTAGTACCGGTAACTTAAATGAGAAAACGGCTGCCGTTTATGGCGATCATTGCCTGATTACATCCGATCGATACATTATGGCCGACGTAAACCGTATTTTTAATTACCTGGAAAACTGGAAAGATGGACAACATTTTTTAAAGGCATGCAAAACGATTATTCCATGCCCCATTGGTTTGAGAAAAGAATTGAACAGATTAATCAGTAAAGAAATAAAGAATTGTAAAAGTGGAAAACCATCTTCCATTCTTCTTAAAATGAATTCACTTGCCGATGAAGAATTGATTGGCAGATTGTGCGACGCCGCAAAAGCAGGTGTTGAAATAAAACTGATCATAAGGGGGATATTTTGTATGCTATCTGAAAATAAAAAGTTTAAGGTAGCGGTAAAAGCGATCAGTATTGTTGACGAGTACCTGGAACATGCACGGGTATTTATTTTTCATAACGACGGAAATGAAAAAGTATTTATTTCTTCGGCCGACTGGATGGTTCGTAATTTAGACCACCGCGTTGAAGCTACCTGCCCTATTTTGGATGAGAATATTAAGAACGTGTTGAAAAATATATTGGAAATTCAACTCAGCGACAACGTAAAAGCCAGAATTTTGAATAATGAACTTAATAACGAGTATGTAAGGGATCATAGCCGCAGGAAAATCAGGTCGCAGGTTGAAATCTATAATTATCTAATGCAGAAAACAATTGATAATCCAATAATTCCATCTTAGCTGCCATCAAGCGTTTTTTGTCTTTGAAATTTTTAAAAATAACTAACCCACATGAGACTGGCAGCAATTGATATAGGTAGTAATGCAGCGCGGCT
Source organism: Chitinophagaceae bacterium (assembly GCA_031378605.1). Taxonomy (GTDB): domain Bacteria; phylum Bacteroidota; class Bacteroidia; order Chitinophagales; family Chitinophagaceae; genus Endoryza. The sequence goes on from JANNEK010000159.1 coordinate 3,374, forward strand.
TTTGATTTCCGATGTATTAAAGAATGAGAACGGCACCATTCAATTTCAAAAAATAAACCTTGTGAGAGTACCTCTCCGGTTGGGTTTTGACGTTTTCGAGCAAAAAAAAATATCGGAACTAAAAGAGATAATGATTTTAAACACGATGAGGGCTTACAGGCATCTGTTGGATGCATATGATGTACCGCTCAACCACCTGCGTGCAGCCGCTACTTCAGCTATGAGGGATGCTTCCAACGCTGCAAGTATTATTAAGAAAGTAAAAGAAAAAACAGGTATTGCTATTGAAGTGATAACCGGAGATGCAGAAGCAAGCCTTATTTACGAAAATCATGTGGCAGAAAATATGGATAAGAGCCATTCCTATTTATATATTGATGTTGGAGGCGGCAGTACAGAACTTACTTTTTTTGCCGATGGTAAACTTTTATTTAAGCGTTCTTTTAATATTGGCACGATACGATTAATAAAAAACCAGGTTTCTGAGGAGTTATGGGATGAAATGAAGGAGTTCATCAAAAAAGAAACGAGAAGACATAATGATGATGTAATTGCGATTGGATCGGGTGGTAACATCAATAAAATATTTTCGATATCTAAGCGAAAAGAAGGAAAGCCCCTGATATTAGAATTGCTGAAAGAATACCATAAAGAATTCAGCAGTTTTTCGGTAGAGGACCGTATGCGTATCTACCATCTTCGGGAAGACCGTGCCGATGTAATTGTTCCCGCGTTGCTCATTTACATAAACGTTATGCGCTGGGCAAATATTGAAGAAATCTATGTTCCTAAAATAGGATTGGCTGACGGACTCATTCAGCATTTATATTATGAACTCTTAAAAAAAGAAACAGTAACTTAAATTTATACCTGTTAGAATAGTGATTGAAATGCTTCTCAATGATAGAAGCTAAAAATATAATACTTACTTTAGATTTCCCTTTGG
>JANNEK010000174.1:0-21015 GCA_031378605.1 Chitinophagaceae bacterium
CGTATTGGCGCACGTGCCCGATATCGTAGATTTTGTGTTGGGTATGAAAATTATTTTGAAAGAGAAGGGCGTTATTACGATGGAGTTTCCGCACCTCATGCAGTTGGTGGATAATAACCAGTTTGATACGATTTACCACGAGCATTTTTCCTACATTTCTCTTTTTACCATTAAGCAAATTTTTGAAGCACAGGGATTGGAACTTTTCGATGTGGATGAATTGCCTACCCATGGAGGTTCACTTCGTATTTATGCAAAACATGTGGAGGATGAAACAAAACCAATTAGTGAAAACATTGCGCTCTTATTAAAGAAAGAAGTAGATAAAGGATTAAATACCTTGGCCTATTATGATCATTTTCAACAAAAGGCATTGAACGTAAAATTAGATCTTACAGAATTTCTTATTCAGCAAAAACGCGCTGGCAAAAAAGTAGCTGCCTATGGCGCGGCGGCAAAAGGGAATACACTGTTGAATTATTGTGGTATTAAAAACGATATGATAGCGTATGTAGTGGATGCAAATCCACATAAACAAAACAAGTGGATGCCTGCCAGTCATATCCCGGTAATGAATGAAGATTTTTTGAAATTAAATAAACCCGATTTTGTACTTATTCTTCCCTGGAATTTGAAAGAAGAAATCATTGCTCAACTATCCTATATAAAAGAATGGGGAGGACGTTTTGTAATTCCTATCCCTACTCTTCAACTGCTTTAAAAAGATTACATGAATGTATTGGTTTCGGGAGCTACTGGTTTTATAGGCAATTATGTGATCAATGAATTGCTAAGGCAGGGGCATGATGTAATTGCAACTTCATCTTCCTCACAAAAGGCAGAAAATTGTTCGTGGTTTAAGAAAGTGACCTATATCCCTTTTAATTTATCTGATTATAATTCTGCCAAAAACTATTACCACTTTTTTCAGAAGCCTGATTTAATGATTCACCTTGCGTGGGAAGGTCTGCCCAATTATAAAGAAGCTTTTCATCTTGAAATTAATCTTCCCCGGCAGCTTGCTTTTTTGGAGAACCTTTTGCAAGATGGACTGAAAGATATAACTGTGACCGGTACTTGTTTTGAATATGGAATGAAAGAAGGTTGCCTTACGGAAGAAATGGAATGTGAACCGGCTAATGCCTATGCAATGGCGAAGGATCAGTTGCGAAGGGAATTGCAAAGCATGAGTTTAAAGAGTCAATTTCATTTTAAATGGGTGCGATTGTTTTATATGTTTGGAAAAAGACAAAGTCCCAATTCCTTATTTTCGCATTTAGATCGGGCGCTGACGAACAATGAACGTATATTCAATATGAGTGGCGGGATGCAGGAGCGAGATTATTTACCGGTTGAATTAGTGGCAAAAAATGTTGTAGCAATTGCTTTACAAAACAACGTTACCGGCGTAATTAATTGTTGCAGTGGAAAACCAATAGCTGTGAAAAACATGGTTCAAGATTATTTAAATAAAAAGGGTAAATCAATAATTCTTAATTTGGGTTATTATCCATACCCCGATTATGAGCCAATGCGATTTTGGGGTGATACTACTAAATTAAAATCTATATCAGGAAATGATTAAGTGTCCGTTAACTGGAAGTCTACATACAAAGATTATATATGAACAGGAAGCGGTGCCCTTAATTCAAAACAAGGTGTACCCAACCGCTGAACAGGCAAGAAATGCACTATGCAAGAAAGTGGTAATCGCGCAGTCACTGGATAATGGTTTTGTTTTTAGTGCCGATTTTACGGATTCGATGATCGATTATGATATGCATTACCAGAATGAACAGAGTAATTCGGCTTATTTTCGAAAGCACCTGGAGCATGTAATCGATATCATGAATAACAATCAAACATTAGATGGGAAGGTGGTAGAAATTGGATGTGGTAAAGCCTATTTTATGGACATGTTGTTACAAAAAGGTGTTGATGTGATAGGTTTTGACCCTACTTATGAAGGAAGCTCAACAAAAGTTGTTAAAGATTTTTTTTCTGATAAATATTCAAATGTAGGCGCGGAGTTTATTATTTTAAGACATACGCTAGAGCATATCTCTCAGCCGTTTCATTTTATAAAAACAATTGCAGCGGCTAACAATCATAAAGGAAAAATTTATATAGAAGTTCCCACTTTTGAATGGATTCTGGAGCATAATGCGGTAGAGGATATTTTCTATGAGCATTGTAATTATTTTACACTGGATACGCTGCAAATGTTTTTTTCAAAAAGTGTAGGAGGGCATTTCTTTAATGGACAATATATTTATGTGATAGCCGATTTGGCAGATGTAAAGAGAGAAATTACAACGCGAACAATTGCACCTTATGATGTAAAGTTTAAGGATCGCTTGATTGAGTACGCAAATAAAATCAATCAAGAGGGGTCGATCGCCATTTGGGGTGCAGGTGCTAAAGGCTCTACTTTTTTAAATTTAGAAGATAAAGAATGCAAAAAAGTAAAATGCGTGATTGATATTAATCCAAAAAAGCAACATCAATTTGTTGGCGGAACAGGTCATTATATTATTAAGCCTGAAGAGTTACCCGGTTATGGAATCGATCATGTTGTTGTTATGAATATCAATTATATTGATGAAATTAAATTGGTAACGGAACCTCTTCATATCAATCTGATAACACTTTAAATACAATAGAATGAATCCGGTAGAAGCGTATAAGGAGGAATGTAAAAAAAGAATTGCCTTGCAAGGGAAAAATCAAAAATTATTGGAAGTCAGTGGTAAGTTTATAGAAGAAACGATTTTGGCAGGCTACTCCTATAATTTCACGTGGATGGGCAGGCCAATTATTCAGTATCCGCAAGATATGGTGGCTATGCAGGAGATTATATGGGAAGTACAACCAGATTTGATTATTGAAACAGGCATTGCACATGGAGGCTCCATCATTTATTATGCTTCTATTTTAGAATTAATTGGGAAGGGTGAAGTACTGGGTATTGACATAGATATCAGGGAGCATAACAGAATTGAAATTGAACGCCACCCAATGAGTAAGCGGATCAAAATGTTGGAAGGTTCTGCTATAAGCGAACAGATTATTGAACAGGTGAAATCTTTTGCTGCCGGTAAAAAGAAGGTAATGGTCTGCCTCGATTCGAATCACACCCATGCCCATGTGTTGAAGGAATTAGAATTATATGCTCCTTTTGTAACAGTAGGATCGTATCTCGTAGCGTTTGATACGATTGTAGAAGATCTTCCTGACAGTCTTTATACTGACAGGCCATGGAGTGTTGGAGATAATCCTAAAACAGCGGTTTATGAATTTTTGAAAGGGAATGATGACTTTATAATTAATCATGAAATTGATAATAAATTGTTGGTAAGTGTGGCTCCGAGCGGATATTTAAAAAGAGTTAAATAATAAAAGATGGAGCAGGAAAAAAAGCCATGGGTTAGTTTTTGTATGAGTACCTACAAGCGCCCTGTTTTTTTAAAGCAAACGCTAAATTCAATACTTCGACAAACGTTTACCGACTTTGAAATTATTGTTTCTGATAATGATCCCGAAAATTCTGCAGATGCCGTTGTAAAGGAAATAGGTGATCCCAGAATAAAATATTTCAGTAATGGGGTTAACCTGGGTATGATTGGTAGTTTTAATAAAAGTATTGAAAGATCTTCTGCCGATTATATTATTATGATAACGGATGATGATCCGGTGTATCCATTTATGTTGCAAACATTGTATGGCCTTTCTAACTCGTATCCTCGTTTTGGAGTTTATCACGGTGCTTGTGATGTGATTTATGAAACAGTAGAAATGGCGGAAGCATGCCGGGGAAAGGTGGGTGTAAATTCCTGTCTTGCTAATATGCCCATTGGCGATGTTAGAATATATAGCAAAGATCAGTTTCCTTTAATTTTCTTCAAGAATGAAATTAGTAATTACCTGTTATGGTCAGCCTGTATTGTTAAGAAGAAAATACTTATTGAAATAGGAGGAATCCCGGATTATGGCACTCCTTTTATGGGAGATCTCGCTTTTACTGTGCTAACATGCTCTTTTGAAGGAGTAGTATTCATTAATACTTCATTAGGCGCTCAAGTGGTACATGGGAAAAACTATGGATATGTGCAAAATGATAATTTTGCAGGGTATTATCGCACCGCAGATGGGTTTTATGGATGGGTTTCTGAGCGATTGTCTGCAAGAAAAGATTGGCCATTGATACAAACTCAAATGAAAAATTTTATTGGCAGATGGATGGTTGGATATGGGTTGTCTTTACGAAAGTATCTAAAAAAAAATAATGAACCTGTTAAAGGATTAAATGACATAGTAAATAAGATATTTGAAATACCATACTTAACTAATTGGAAGTGGAAATTTTATATTGGTGCATACTTCCCTCGAATTTTTGAATTTCTCATAAAAATAAAAATTTTTTTCAAAAAATCTGCGATAAATAAAATTGGCTGATTACAGTATTATATTGCCGGTTCTTAACGGAGGAAAGTATGTGAAAGAATGTATTAACAGTATTCTTTCACAAACGATCCATGGATTTAACCTTATAGTATTGGATAGCGGAAGCACTGATGGTACAACCGAATGGATTCAATCGTTGAATAATAGTAAAATTTCTTTTTACACTTCAAGTAAAGAGTTGTCCATAGAGGATAATTGGAATAGAATTAAGCAAATTCCTCGGAATGAATTCATGACAATTATCGGTCACGACGACCTCCTTTTTCCGAATTATCTTGAGGAGATGGATAAACTCATTAAGCAAAACCCTGATGCAAGTTTATACCAAGCGCATTTCAGATTTATAAATCAGAATGGCGATTTGATTCAGAAATGTAAGCCAATGAAACCTATTCAATATGCTGATGAATTTTTGTTACGCCAAATTACTGAAGAGTTTGATAGTATGGGTACAGGGTATATGATGCGTAGTAGAGATTTTGATGCCGTAGGTGGGATGCCCAATCAATACCAAAAACTAATCTTTGCTGATTATGAACTCTGGATTCGTCTCATACTTATTAAATACAAGGCAACGACGCCAGTTGAATGCTTTTCTTACCGAATCCATAGCAGCACCTCGGCGCTCACGAACGGAGAAGAATATCAACAAGCTTTTTTTAGTTATTTAGAATTTTTATGTAGTTTAAAATTAACACACCCAAAGATTGAGACAGTTATAAAGAATAAGGGAAAAGATTTTTTACTTAATTTTTGCCAAAGCTTGTCCCACAGACTATTGAAAACCCCTTCAGTGTTAAGAAAGACATCTGTAATGGAATATATTAAAAAATGCAATAGCTATGCCGAAGTGCTCATTCCCAATCAATCCTTTTATCCATTATTAAAACCCAAAATTCTGGCAGCTTTTTTACTTGATAATAAATGGGGATTGAAGATTTTTAGGATATATAAGCTAATTTTGAATCAGGTATAAATAAAATATCATCTTACTTTTAATTCAGGCATTTAAGAAATTGAATAAAATTTTCCTGCATACAGGTTGATTCGATTTTTCTAGGTTATTACTGAAACTTGGTAATCGTAAATCGCTGATACTAATTTTTGCCCGCACTGAAATTTTCTAATCGTTAAACATTCAATCAAAAATAAAAACATCAAAAGCTCAATAAATTTCGAGAACGAGCACGTTAGACAGATACTAAAACAGGCAAACACTAAGTGCTTGCCTGTTTTAGGAAATGATCATCGCTAGATTTATCAGCGTGACCTTTAAAATTTCCTAGTCTTTTAAACTGTTTAAGAGCTTAATTTCTCCAGCACACAAAGCCTTATTATAAATTCTGATTTCGTCAATTGCGCCGTTAAACCAATAAGGGTATTGGGTATCATTTAATCTGCCAAAAAATAAGTCATCACTATTTGTATATGATGTATTACCAGAAGGCCCTGAAACTGCAAGGACGCCATTAATATATAGTTTAGCTGTTATTCCATCATTGGTATAAACTAAGCTATACCATTGTTCTTTTTGAACATATTGAAAATTTCCGCTTTCGGGTGTAGTTGTTGCAATACCATAAAAAGTTTGATGAAGTGTATCAACCGATGTGTTATTGCAATTTTGTCCGTTTGTATAAAAAGCATCATCATAAGTCAATAGGTAAGTGCCAGTAAGGTAATCGGCATTCCCTTTCATGATAATTCGATTCCCATGACATTTTCCCTGGTAAAATCCATTTATTTTCACTAGTGCGAATAGGGAGATTTTATTGACGGTATTAATTGTGGGACTATTGGCCACTTTCATATAACTACCATTGCCATTAAAAAGATAAGCATTATTTGCTCTGCCTTTTCTATCTGTAGTCTGAGTTGCATTATTGAAAATAATATGATTGTTATTTCCACTGCTGTCTTTCAAGCTGCCCTTGTTAAAATTATACCAGGCAACCAGTCCATCTTTTAAATCATAACAATTGCTACTATCGATGATGGTTAAGGTATCTACTTTAATAATCGTTATTGTGTCATGAATAGGGACTTCTTTTACGCATGACGAAATTTGAGTGCCAGTCGAAAACAAAGCAATAACTAGAAAAATAGGCGGAACTAATTTGAGTATCTTCATAAAGAGTCAATTTTTTGTTTTTGAAAAAGAATCTTCCTACGTTCGATAAAACTAGTTAATTTCCATGAAAATTTAATGTAATATATTATTATCGGGATTTTTTTTCGGGAAATGCTGTTTTTCAACCGTTTACTCATTCACAGGATCTTTCCTTACTTTATACAATAAACGCAATTACCAAAGAAAATATTACGAAGTTCAATAACTAATTATTTGAGGAGTCTGGATATTTAGAGAATCAATTTTTGGCCACCACATTTTTGTATCGCCTAAAGGGTAACTTATGCTGGGAAGGCACAGCTAATTATTCAAACTGAAGAGATACGTAAGTTTATCAAATACCTTATAATAAAGAGTTTAAAATTGAGTAGTTTAATTTAATTCATCCTTATCGACCTAAAAGCTTGCGACGAAATGAAAATTCTCACCCAATTCTTAGATATTTGCATTTGGTGTTTGGGTATTTATGAAAATAAAGTTTCTAGAACGATACGTTGAGTATTACACTAAACTACAAAATTTGACATGGATAAATCGTGGAAGGTAATTGGTAATAAAGATCCCTATTATGGTGTATTAACGGATGAACAATTCAAGTCTGGGGCTCTGGATGCTAATAAAATCGATATATTTTACAAAACCGGTTACGAACATGTAGAGAAGGTTATGGGAAAACTGATAAGATTTTTTCATTTGCGAGAGAATTACACATTCGAAAATGTATTAGATTTTGGTTGCGGTACCGGACGGCTTGTTATTCCCTTTGCGGAAAAATATAAAAAAGTTACAGGGATTGACATATCCGATGGTATGTTGAGTGAAGCATTAATTCAAATTAATTCAAAAAGGCTTACAAATATTTCTTTGTTACAAGTTGATGATATTGTTGGATACGAATTTAAAGAAACGTATGATTTTATACATACTTATATCGTTTTGCAGCACATTAATGAAAAAACCGGGTATGCAATAATAAATAAATTGTTATCAATTACTAGGCCATTAGGATACGGGGTTATACATCTAACATTTGAGGGCGTGAGCTCTAAAAGTGAAAAAGTCATTGCTAATTTGAAAAGGAAATACAATTGGTTTAATCAGCTTATGAACTTTCTTAAAGGAAGGCCTTTAAATAGACCATTTATGCAAATGAATAGTTATGATTTGAATAAAGTATTTGGGATATTTTATAGAAATGGTATTGAACAATTATTTGTTGAATATACTAATCATGATGGCTTCATAGGAATTATGATATATTATAAAAAATAAAGTAAAATTTATTACTCTTGATTGGAACTAATCCAAAACTTACTGTTGCTGTAAATTGCTGGGTTCTTCGCAATAAAAACTTAGATGGCATAGGATATTTTACGATTAATACCCTTTCGAGGATCATACGAAATAATCCCGAAGTAGAATTTTTAATATTATGTGATAAGAATTTTAATGAGAATTACTTTGATCTCAACAATGTATTGAAGTATAAAATTTTCCCACCCTTCCGACACCCATTATTATATTTTTTCTACTTGGAGTTGATTCTTCCTTTTTTTTTGAAGAAACATAAACCTGATATTTTTGTTTCAGTTGATGGTTTTTTGAGCATTTTAAGTAGTTGTGTACAATTGCCCGTAATTCACGATCTTAATTTTGAATATTATCCGAAAGATTTAAAGCTAAAGAACCGGCTATACTATCGATTTTTCTTTAAAAAATTTGCTCGGAAAGCAAAGCGAATAGCGACAGTTTCGGAATATAGTAAAAATGATATTGTTAAATTGTATGGAATTGATAGTAGTAAAATTGATGTAGTATACCTGGGAGTTGATAGTAGTTTCAGTCCTTTGACTGGGTATGAAATACAAAATACGAGAGAAAAATGGAGTAATGGTAAACCGTATTTCTTTTTTATTGGGTCGATGTATCCAAGAAAGAACATAAAGCGATTAATAGAGGCCTTTAATCTTTTTAAATTACATACTAAATCTGATCATAAGTTATTGCTTGGAGGTGCTATTTTGTGGGGAAAGTCTGAAATAGAAGACATCTTTGCAAACAGTCAATATAAAGAAGATATTATTTTTACGGGGCGATTATCCGATCGTGAATTACAGTTTGTACTTGGGGCTTCATTTACGTTAACATATGTTTCCATTTTTGAAGGTTTTGGGTTGCCAATTATCGAAGCTATGCAATGTGGTGTTCCTGTAATTTGTTCGAATGTTACTTCTATGCCGGAAATAGCCGGAAATGCAGCGGTACTAATCGATCCTTTAAGTATTGAAAGTATAGCAGATGGAATGGAGAAACTTTATAAAGATGATGCTTTGCGTAGTAACTTAATAGAAAGAGGGTATATTCAACATAAACAGTTTACTTGGAATCGGACAGCCGATTTATTTTGGAATAGTATTAAAAAGGCTTTAGAAGAATAGCAAATATTATTGGACTGTTAGCTTTGTTTTTTTTATTTTGCATTCATTCAAAAGGGTAATATTTTATTTTTGATTATCTTGAAGAGTTATTGGAGTTGCAGTTATGTAAATGAATGGCGCCACTACAAACCCCAAGGAGCTATTCAACTTAATCATTTTGTTAAGTAGAAAACAGAATTTATTTTTAAAATTACTACTATAATGTGTATCCCAAATCCCTGGCTCAAATTCCACAGTAAATTTCATTCCATCTATCAATTGTTTATATTCCTCAAACCTCAGCAAATGTTCGGCCCAAACTCCTAAAAAAGGATCGCAGGTATTTGTTCCGCAATCAACAGCCGAAAGAAATTGTTTTGATGTTCTATAATTTAAAATTCGCTGCTCAAGATCAACTCCTGCCAGTCCCCGTGTAAGTACAGCTAATTTATATACTTCTTCTTCCTTTAACCCTGGAATTAATTTTTCGATTATTTCTTTACGTTGACTCCGATAAATCTTTTCTACTTTTTTATGAAGTCGAATATGAATATATCTCGCCACCGGATTTTTATAATTGGCGGTAGTAGATGAATAGATGAGCGCTTGTGGCTGATGGATTGAAACTGATTTATAGAAATAATCTAATTTATAAATATGCTCTACTACATTTCGGGAAGTAATAATATGACATTGAATTTTTTTTTCATTCAATTCCAATAAGGTATTATCTATATCTCCCACAATATAACTATCTACAGGTACACCTATAGCTTCAGCAATCAATTGAGCACTCTGCTGCCAGTCTTTTAAATGATCATTATAAATTACCGTTTTGCAGCCAATCATTTTAGCCAACGTATAAAGTGTACCCACCCCGGCACCGTAATCCATAATTACAATTTCCTGTACAGGTATTTTGGTTAAACTGATAGAGCGGTACAATAAATGAGCACTGGTTTCTATTGAAAAAAAAAGTCGCTTGAAATGACTTCCTTTAAAGTAATGCATGCAATGATCGGGTATGCCCAATTCATCCACCTTTAAATGTTGAAGTTTATTTAAAAGCTCAGTTGCTTTTTGCTGTATTAAAAGGCTTAACGAATCTTCCGTTAATAAAAACTTATCCATAATCATTCATCTGTATTAATCAAGCCTTAACGGTTGCGAGTTGTTTTTTTCGATAATTTTTCCAAAGCAGTAACAGCCCGCCAATTAACAATATCCATGATACAATTCCTATTACCAACGATAAAAGATCCCCGGTTTTTTTTGTTTGTGGATCAAACCGGAACTCGATCTTATGATTGCCGGCTGCAAGTGCAAGTCCCCGAAAAGCATAGTTAACCCTTACTATCGGTTGTTCTTTACCGTCAACAAACGCTTTCCAGCCATAGGGATAATATATTTCACTGAAAATCGCAAACTGATTAGTGGTTGATTGACTCTCATAATTAATCAAATCATTCTGATTACGGATTAATCGAATAAACGCACTGGAATCAGGCTGAGGTGTTACCGTAACTTTCGATTGTTCCCTTTTATCAATGTATACAGTGTCTCTTGGTTTAATGGAATCCAGCGCCGTCATTTCTTCATTGGCATTGTTTACATAACTAATATTTTTTACAAACCAGCATGCACCAATGTTATCGGAGTTGGGTAGTGCCATTGGTTGTTGATCATTCTGATTTGGAATAATAAAATACTTTGTATTAAGCATATTAAACAACTGCATATTTCCCTTTCCTAACTGGTACTCAATTAAATCTTGGTATAACCCCAGTTTAGCCGGACTATATCCACCAACTGAATTATGATGATAGGCAGATCGGGAATCATCTTTGAAATCATGATCCCTGTCAAATACCCGAAAATATCCGGTATCCTGTTTTATTTGCAAATCGGCTCTGTTGGGAGTAAACACTTCCTCGTATTCATCCTTGCTAACATAATTTTTATTATTAAGATATCGAAGATCTACCGGAAGTAAATCAATGAGGAGTAATAAAGCAAATGCTATACTTGAATAGAGAGGTGCAAGCTTTCTCTTAACAGTGAGGAATACTAACGCTCCTCCCAAAATGAAAAATAGTAATGATCGAATAAGATCGCTTCCATATAAATGTTTCCGATCCTCCGACAATCCCTTAAATACCGATGCTGTAAACACCGCAGGGTTAACCTGGCTATTGGGTTGTTGCCCGGTCATTTGGGTAATGATACCAGCCATTTGTTCTTTTCGTTCCTTATCTCCCGGGCTCTTAAAATCACTTGTAAAATAAGTGCCAATCAAAACAAGTACTACCAAACCTGCTACAATTGCTGCAGGTTTTAATTTCTTCCATAAATCCTGAGGATTCAAATTGCCGTATAACAGTGATTGCAAACCGAGTGTAGCAAGTAACGCAAAGGTTAACTGCGGAATAACCATAGCTATAGAAGGCGCCCGGAATTTATTGTAATAAGGTAAATGATCAAATAGAAAATAATTGATACTGCTTACATTACTACCCCATGCCAGTATTAATCCAAAAAGACTTGCTGCAGCGATCCATCCCCGGTGCCAGGATTTGACTAGGAATAGTCCAACAATAAATAATAAAATTACCAGCACGCCAAAGTAAACCGGGCCCGATGTGCCCGAAGCTTGCGGACCCCAATAAGACGATAAAAAATTGGAAAGATATTGAGCATATTGTTCGCTTAGGCCTGCCTGTCGGGAATTATCAAACAACGATTCGGCTGCCTTACTGTTTTCTCCTAATTCTGAAGGACCACTACTACCACCTTTATAAGCAGGTAAGGCAATAGTCATTGTTTCGTCTATACCATAACTCCATCGAAAAGCATATTCTTTATCGAGGCCACCGATTGTTTTTTCTTCTTTCTTTTTTCCTAAAGTTAGTTCAGATCGCCCACCTCTCATGGTTTCTTTAGCATATTCGTTTGTAGGCAATAAAACAACAGCATAGGATGCTGCACTTATTAATGCAGCAATAATACCTAATGAGCCGGTTGTTATTAAATGTTTCCAATCTTTTTCTTTGATGCATTTTATTGAAAAAGCTGCAGCACAGCAAAAGAGAGTTATTAGCGTGTAATAAACAATTTGTATATGGCTTTGATAAAATAAAAGAGTACTAAACAAAAGAACACTTATAAATCCCCAAATGTATTTGTGCTGCGTCAATAAAATAAAACCTGCAATTACTGCGGGAGCGTAGCCCATGGAGGCAAATTTTGTGGTATGACCAACAGCGACCAATATCGCATTATAAGAAGCAAATGCATAGGCCAAAGATCCAAAAATAGCTACCCATGTTCGTGTTCTTAATACCATACAAAGTATATAGAAACAAATACAGCTTAAAAAAAACAAACTGGCAGGAGAGGGCAAGAAAAATCTGAATATATAATCGAGGCTCGCAATAGTGATATTATATTTTGATTCCATTGCAATGGCATAGGCTGGCATACCTCCAAATAAGCTATTTGTCCACAAAGGATAATGCCCGGTTTTTTCTTTTACCTCCATGGACTGCTGTGCCATCCCTTTCCAGCCAATTACATCGTGCTGGTTTACTACCAATCCTTTTAATACTGGTAAACAATAGAACACAGATACCAATAAAAAAATGGCGATGGCGATTGCATGGGGTTGAACCTTTTGCCAGATATGCTTATTCATAAAAAGTATAAATAATTAAAAATGATGGGCAAAATAACGCAATTTTAAAGGATACGGGCCAATGACTCGGGTAATTTTTTTGAGTTTGGTTGAAATAGCCGTAGTGAAAAGAAATCAAAGAGATCAAAAGAGAGAAGAGATCAAAAGAGAGAAGAGAGTAAAAGAGAAAAGAGGCAAAGAGAAGAAGCAATAGAAGCTTTAAAGTTTTTTGTGGTTCTCTTTCTTCCTCCTTCCTCCTTCCTCTTTAACCTCTTTGCTAATAAAGTTAAGAGAAAAGAGATCAAAAGAGAAAAGAGGTTAAAGAGAAAAGAGGTCAAAAGAGAATAAAGAATGAAAAAAAACTCAGCGTTCTCTGTGCCTCCGAGCCTCTGCGGTTAGTTGTTTTAATAAAAGGTTCGCTGTATTCTTAGCGGTCCTCAAAAATGACAGCTATTTTTAAATGGACTATTACATCATTCCATATTCAGATTCTGAAATCAGATGATGCTTTAATGCATAGATTACAACCCCGGCCGTATTTTTTACATTCATTTTTTCAAGAATCTTTGTACGGTAACCTTCCACCGTTCTTTTACTTAAGAATAGTTTATCTGCAATTTGCTGGGCAGTATCCTGCATGCATATATACCTGATGATATCTTTTTCCCGTTCATTAAACTCAACGGGCTTACTTTTTTTATAAGGATAAAATTTACTATTTACAATAATACTGGTAAGCTTAGCTGTAGTTCGCCGGAAATAGTAAGTATTGTTTTCATAAACAGAAACAATGGCCTCAATAATTTCCTGCTTGTCTGCATTTTTCAATAAGTAACCACGGGCCCCCGCTTCCAGCATATCCACAATTAAATTTTCTTCATCAAACATCGACAAAGCAATTATTTTGCAATCGCTGTTTTTTTCGAGAATTCTTCGGGTTGCTTCCACACCATCCATCACCGGCATTTTAATATCTGTAAGAATAATGTCAGGATTCACTAATTCAATCAGGGTTATTAGTTCTTTGCCATTTTCTGCCTGTCCAACCAGTTCAATATTTTTTTGTTTGGACAGCATCAGTGCTAAGCCATCCCTGAATATTTCATGGTCATCCGCAATTACCAAGGTTATCTTATCTACCATTAATGGCAATTTATAGAGGAATTTTAATAAAATAGCTGGTACCTTCTGCAGGTTTTGATTGAATATCCAATTGTCCTTTTAAAATATCCACCCTGCTTTCAATACTTTTTAATCCAAACCCATCGGTACTTTTTTTCACTTTCTCTACGTCAAATCCCTTGCCATCATCCTTGGTTAAAATTAATAATTGTCCATTTTCTGTTCCAAAGCCTATTTGCATGGTTTTTGAACCCGCATGTTTTAAGGTATTATGAATTATCTCCTGAAGAATGCGAAAAACATGTATTTCTTTTTCCGGGGCGAGCGAAATTTCATTTTTCAGATAGAGATTAAACAAGGTGCTGTGTTTATGGTTGAGATTAGCAATAAACTCGCGGATTGCTTCTGTAAGCCCTTTGCGTTGAAGTGTGTTTGGTAAAAGGTTGTAGGAAATCTCCCGCATTGAACCAATAATTTCATCAAGGTATTTACCCGCATTATTTATTACCTGCTGATCGGCTGCATCGGCAACATCAATACTGTTTATATGAAGTTTTACAGAAGAAAGCAGGGGGCCGATACTGTCATGTAAATCTGTTGCAATTCTTTTACGTTCGTTTTCCTGAATAAGAATTTCTGCATGTATACGTTCCTTTTGTAACTGCACATAACGCCGGTGATAGCGCAAAATCGTAATAATAAAATACCCCAATGCAATTCCAATCAGAATAGCAAGAATAATTATTGCTTGTAAAAATTTATCTTCATTCACACCCATAACCAGAGTTTGTTAGCGCAAACCACAGCAGTTTAATTATTGGCAGCTCTATTAAAAAAATTAGCACCTGTTTTTTGTGAGGGGATCAGGCAGACGGCTATTCCCATCAATAAATTTATAAATACGTTTGAGTATACTTTTATTCCAAATACATTTTCTTTGAAAGTCTTCGCAAAGTTACTTAGCCCAACCGTTATCATCGTAAATACATATATGTTGTAGATAAAATAAATAACGAGGGCCACACAAATAATGAACATAGCGTTTCGGAAAAGGGGCACCTGGTTTTGATGAATAATAATATGATTTATGGTTTGAATACTAAGTAAGGCAATAATTAAAGAGTAACCCAATACATAATACGGTTTGAACGAGTAAATGTCTGAAATAATAAAATTTTCCACTAGCCAGCTACCTGCAAACAGAATGATAAGGGCGTAAAATAACTTCTGATTTTTTTCAAATAATTTCCAATATTGAAATTGCACTAATAATACCAACCCTTCAAATAAATTAAAAACCTCCCAATCGAGTGTTTGTATGTTTTTACTATGATGAACGAGCACCAATCCAACCAATAATTCATTAATCAGCGAAACGAAAATATACAGGAGGAAAGGGTTATATGTTTTGCTGATTTTACCGAACTTTATTATACCTGCAATAGCGGGAAACGCTACTGACAAACTTAAAAAGAAGTTCAACTGTTGCTCGTTCATTATGAATACGGGTTTTATTATTTACCAATTAAACAGGGAGGGCATACTTGTCCGTTTTCTACTACCTGTCCACCTGGTGGTTTTGCATTGGCCGTCGGAATTCCCGGAATATGCAAGGCTGTATTGTTGCCAAGTAAACTGCCGATGATATCTTTTCCGTTTTTATCAACTGGCGCTAATACCAATTTTACCTGGCCTTTTTCGTCAGTACCTAAATAAATTTTTATTCCATCAGCTCCTTCCTGGTTCAGCAATAAAGCAATGGCATCCCTGTTGAAGGATTCGGCATTGGGTAAATTAAATTTTGTAGTCAGAAAAGTTGAATCTCTTACCAGTGTACCTAATTCTTTTCGGGTATCGACAAAGCGATTTTGATACTCGATGCCCTGTTGTACGGGGATTACCTGCTCGGCAGCTTTTTTTTCATTAACTGGAATTTTACCGCCCTGGTTATCGTTACAGCCAGTTATACCAACAACCAACAGCAATGCAACTATCAACAAATAAGACGCAGCAAATGGATTTTTCTGAAAGCCTGCAATGATTTTAGATGAATTTTCGCTCATGGTAAATGGTTTTAATTTTATTAATGATAAATGTAAGAATTGAATAGTTAGTGAAGATTAGTACTATTGCTTAATATACACAGGTATATATACGTAAGTTAACCAAAACTATTTTCTTTAGGGATGAATCGACAACAAAACCCATGTAGTGAAGAATGCAAAAAAAGACTTCCTTATAAAATAGTTATTTGTCCCAGGCAAGGGCACTTGCTCCCAGAATTGCAGCATCAGATTCTTTCAAATGACTTACCAGTAACTTTACTTTATTTTGAAAAACCTGTATGAGATTCGCTTCCATATGCTGGCGGGTAGGTTTTAGAATGAGGTCCCCTGCCTTCATCAGCCCGCCAAATAACACAATTGCTTCGGGGCTACTGAACATAACGGCATTGGCTAGTGCAAGTCCGAGAATTTTACCGGTATATTCAAATACTTCCAGGGCCAATCGGTCGCCCTGTATAGCTGCATCAAATACCGCTTTGGAATCCATTTGGGCCTTGGGAATTTTACGCAATAAACTTGGTTCTTTACTTTTCTCTAATGTTTCGATGGCTGTTAACGTTACACCCGTAGCCGAAGCATAGCTTTCCAATGAACCATGTTTGCCTGTTCCTTCATGAAGACGACCATCCGGTATCACAATAGTATGACCCAATTCTCCCGCAAAACCATCATGGCCATAAATTAATTGGCCATTAGCAACAATACCACTTCCTACACCTGTTCCCAATGTAATCATTATAAAATCTTTCATGCCCTGTGCGGCACCATACATCATTTCACCTATTGCAGCAGCATTTGCATCGTTGGTTAAGGTAACCGGAAGATTAAATTTATCTTCTATTAATTTTGCCAACGGAATAATTCCCTTCCAGGGAAGATTAGGAGCATACTCAATAGTTCCTGTATAAAAATTTCCATTAGGTGCACCCACTCCAATACCTTTTATTCTGCCCACCCCTCCGGCTTTAGTAATAAGTGGTTCCAGGCTCTCATACAATTCATCAATAAATGTTTCTACCGTTTTATGTTTTTTGGTAGAAATTTCACTGGTGAATAATACATTGCCATTACGGTCTACAATACCAAACTTAGTACCCGTGCCGCCAATATCAATTCCAATTGCCAGTGAATCGAGGGACGGTGCTGCAGTTGCCATAATAATTATTTTTTAAAAATCAGCCACGCTTCAAAAAAGCGTGGCTGACGAAAATACGAATAATTGAATTTATTAATGGCCCCCGCCAATCTGATCATCAAAGTTCAATCCCTGCGCTTTTAATACACTGCGCATTTTAATTGCCAGCCATGCCAGGAACGCAAAACAGATAGCAGCTACCACATACGATTGGTGCATTGTATAAATATCTCCGATAGCTCCCTGTAATGGTGGAATCACGGCTGCACCCAAAATCATCATAATTAAAAATGCAGAGCCCTGGCTCGTATATTTTCCAAGTCCGCCAACACCTAATGAAAATATACAGGGCCACATCACTGCACAGCATAATCCACCGGCCATAAATGCATAAACCGACATAATACCGTTTGTAAATACTCCAATCAACATGGCAATACATGCCAGTATCGACACCGTTAATAAAGTTTTAACTGGTTTTTCCTGGCCAAAAAAGAAGGCAGCTACCGCAACAACGATCCAAATACTATAGGCATATAAATCGGAAATATCACTTCCGTATAATTTATTTACAAAAAGTACCACGCCAAATGCTATAAAAGGTACAATAATCATTGCTATTTTTTTTGAGATACCTTTTAGATTAAATACACTAACGGCACCTACCCAGCGACCAATCATAAGGCTTCCCCAGTAAAGAGAAACATATTTCGATATTTTACTTTCATCAAGGCCCGTATCAGTTAAATAGCCCGGCGTTTTTAGAAGGGCTCCAAAATTATTATCAATGGTTACTTCCACACCAACATATACAAATATGCCAAGCATCCCATATATTAATTGTTGGTATTTCATGGCTCCCCAGCCTTCATTATTTTTTATTGCAACACTATTAGAATAGAACAAGATACCTACCACAGCTATCAACGTTGCAGCCAGTAATGTTAATTTGGAGATGGTAGTTAGCTGCCCGATAATAATAATCGCAATAATGGCACCGGTCATTATTAATAAAGAAACTGCTGCTTTTGGTGCGGTCTCAAATTTCTCTTCGTTTTTTCCCGATGGTAATTTTGAAAAAGTAAAAAATAATGCAACGGCAGCAAATACTCCTGCAACGATAAGATAGAGCATATTAATATTTGTTACCGTAACATTGGCAACTTTATTACCCACTGAACCGAAAAGAAAAAAACTGACAATAAGCGGACCGAGGGTTGTTCCTAATGAATTTACACTACCTCCCAGATTAAGTCGATGTGACCCGGTGGATGGATCACCAAGGGTAATGGCAAATGGCTGAGCAGCGGTTTGCTGTAACGAAAATCCAAGCGCCACTACAAAAAATGAAACCAATATGGCAGGGAATGAATTGGCGTTAGCAGAGGGAATAATAAGTAACGCGCCGATTACAGAAATCCATAATCCATAAATAATTCCTTTTTTATAACCAATCCGATTGATAATATCATACTTTAAAACATTCGACATCAGGAAAAGAACCAGGGAGCCGACAAAATAGGCAACATAAAATGCAGAACCTATCAATTGAGATTCGAATTGGGATAAACTAAAATGTGTTTTGCAAAAAGGAATAAAAATACTGTTGGATGCAGCAATAAATCCCCAGAAAAAGAATACTATTACCAATGTAGCTAATGCACTCGTATTGGTTGGTTGTTTAGGTTGGCTCATAAGCAATCAGTGTAGTTTAATAAGTGTTGAATGTAACAAGTTTTTGTGAAGCAGAAAATTTTTTTGCTGTTTGATGCTTCATTACTGATTACTCGCTAAATTGACAAACATTTTAGTTTAATACTTTCGGATGGAAATACTTCATGTTAGTGCAGAATGCTATCCCGTTGCAAAGGCAGGCGGGTTGGGAGATGTAGCGGGGGCCTTACCAAAATACCTCAATCAACTGGGCCATGTTGCCAAGGTAGTAATGCCTATGTATCGCACTAAATACCTCTACAATCATAAATGGGATGTAGTTCATAAAGGATATACCAATATGGGCAGCCGTTTCTTTGAATTTACGGTTATTAAGGAAGCTACCAATGAATTGGGGTTCGATCTTTATCTTATTGATATAAACGGACTGCTCGATCGTGAAAAAGTATATGGTTACGATGACGATTCCGAACGATTCACGGCTTTTCAGATTGCAGTATTGGAATGGGTAAATCAATGGAAACATCATCCGGATGTGATGCATGTACACGATCATCATACAGGTCTTATTCCGTTTATGCTTAAACATTGCCTTCGTTTTCGAGCTATAAAAAACATTCCTACAGTACTTACCATTCACAATGCGCAATACCAGGGATGGATGGGTTGGGAAAACAGCCGGTTAATTCCTGAATGGGACCTTTGGAAATGGGGAATGCTCGATTGGCAAAATAATATCAATCCGTTAGCAAGTGGAATTAAATGCGCCGATATCGTAACAACAGTAAGCCAAAGTTATTTAGAAGAGTTAAAATACATGAGTAATGGCCTTGAAGCTTTATTTGAATATGAAAAAGGAAAATGTGTTGGAATATTAAATGGAATTGATGCGGATATATGGGATCCTCAAACGGATACCTACCTTCTTCATCATTTTTCTAAAGAAGAAGCAGAAGCAGGAAAAGCAAAATCAAAGATGGATCTCTGCGAAACCTTCCATCTCGATTTTGAAAAACCGTTAATCGTTTTTATAGGTAGATTGGTTGGCGAAAAAGGCGCTGATTTATTACCGCAGGCTATGCGGGATGCATTTTATTATATAGGACGCAGAATGAACTTTCTTATCTTGGGAAGTGGTTTTCCGGAAGTGGAAGCTTCGCTTTTGGCAATGAAGCAATTTTCAGAAAATGATTTCAATGTGTACATAGGGTATAATGAGGCCCTTAGTCACCAGATGTATGCAGGTGCAGATTTTTTATTGATGCCATCCAGGGTAGAGCCCTGCGGTTTGAATCAAATGTATTCCATGCGGTATGGAACCATTCCTATGGTTCGGCGCATTGGCGGGTTAAAAGATACGGTTATTGATTTTGGTGAGGCTGGAGGATATGGTATATGTTATGATAATACTGCGGTTGGGGATATTAGTCATGCTATCTGGCGAGCCGTTGAATTGTATCGGGATAAACCACGACTCAAAATGATTCGCCAGAAAATGATGAGTATCGATTTCAGTTGGGAAACAAGCGTTAAGAAATACATTGAAGTATATAATCGTTTACGATAGTTTAGCAATCATCACATATAAAATTGCCTGTTATGTCAAAAGAAATTTTAGCCGTTATATTAGGAGGAGGAGCCGGAACGAGATTGTATCCGCTTACGGCCAGCCGTTCAAAACCTGCTGTGCCTATTGCTGGAAAATACCGGCTTGTTGATATTCCGATTTCCAATTGTTTAAATGCAAACATTGCCCGCATGTTTGTATTAACACAGTTTAATTCTGCTTCCTTAAACAGGCATATTAAAAATACCTATCATTTTAGTGCGTTCAGTGCGGCATTTGTTGATATACTCGCAGCAGAACAAACCCCCGATAATCCAACCTGGTTCCAGGGAACTGCCGATGCGGTGCGACAAAGCCTTAGACATATCGAACCTTTCCCAAGCGAGTATGTCTTAATACTTTCGGGTGATCAACTCTATCAAATGGATTTTGCAGAAATGATCAAGAGCCACATCGAAAAAAAAGCAGATATCTCAATAGCAACTATTCCGGTCGGTGATCGCGAAGCACCTGAATTCGGGATATTAAAAAATAGTGCAGATGGATATATTAGTTCTTTTATTGAAAAGCCAAAAAAAGAATTATTACCGCAATGGGTAAGTGATACTGGAACGGAGATGCAGGGACTGGGCAGAAATTATCTTGCTTCTATGGGCATTTATATTTTTAACCGGAAGTTATTATTTCATTTATTAGAAGAAGAGTATAAAGATGCCACCGACTTTGGAAAAGAAATTATTCCGCAGTCCATCGATAAATATAAAGTAGC
>JANNEK010000186.1:0-20238 GCA_031378605.1 Chitinophagaceae bacterium
GTGACGGGCTGGAAACTAAAGTATGTTTATGGCAGAATGGAATGATGCAGTATGGTTATTGTGCACCGGTAAGGGGATATTTATCAAGCGTACCTGCAATGGTTCATTTTGGATTAACTGATAAACCAATTGACAGCATAAAAGTTTTATGGCCTGATGGTAAAACACAACTTGTCAGTAAGCCATCATTAAACCAAATGCTGGTGCTCGATTATAAAAATGCAGCGGCATCTGCAACACCGTTCTGTGATCTTATAAAGCCATTATTGCTGTCAAAGGTTGATTCTTCTTTGCAAATGAATTACCTGCACAAAGAAGATGATTACATTGACTTTAAAGCACAACCCATTTTGCAGCACACCTGCTCACATGAAGGGCCGGGGCTTGCAGCAGGCGATATAAACGGGGATGGTTTGGATGATTTCTTCATAGGTGCCGCAGCAGCTTCTGATGGTGCTGTTTTTATTCAGCAAAAAAGTGGAAAATTTTTACAGCAACCGCTTCCTCATGATAATCATGCTGATGATATGGGTGCATTATTTTTTGATGCAGATAAAGATGGCGATTTGGATTTGTATGTAGTGAGCGGTGGCACCACTGCTGAGAAAAAAGGTAATGCAATTTACCAGGACAGGCTTTATATGAATGATGGCAAAGGAAAATTTTCATTGTCGGTGAATGCATTGCCTGCGATGAATAACAGTGGTGCAAGCGTTGTTGCTGCTGATTATGATAAAGACGGCGACCTTGATTTATTTGTTTGCGGACGGGTAAGCCCCGGCGAATACCCATTATCGCCAAAAAGTTTTTTATTGAGAAATGATGTCGTTTCTCCCTCTCCTTCAGGAGAGGGCCGGGGTGAGGTTAAGTTTACTGATGTAAGTGCCGCTCAATTGCCACAACAGGGAAATATGGGAATGGTGACTTCTGCTTTGTGGACAGATTTTGATAATGATAGCTGGATTGATTTGGTTGCTGCAGGAGAATTTATGCCAATCACTTTTATTAAAAATGAAAAAGGCAAACTAATAAACAGCCCACCACTCACCATTAACAACTCACATGGTTGGTGGAACAGTTTGGTTGCAGGCGATTTTGACAATGATGGCGATATAGATTTTATAGCAGGAAACGCAGGTTTGAATAACTGGCTTAAAGCGAGTGTTGCAGAGCCAGTGTGTGTGTATGCAAAAGATTATGACAAGAACGGAAGACTTGATCCCATTCTTTGCCATTACAGTGATGGCGTTGAATATGTCGTTCATGCAAGGGATGATATCAATTTACAAATGACGGCAATGAAAGCAAGGTTCAAGGATTATACTACGTGGGCAGAAGTAAGTTTCAAGAACGCTTTTTTAAAAGAAGAAATTGCAGATGCCTTGGTATTAAAGTGCCAGACATTTTCCAGTGCCTATATTGAAAACAAAGGAGCAGGAAAATTCGAAATATATGCATTGCCGGTAGAAGCACAATTGTCGTCTATTTATGGAATGCTTTGTACCGATATTGATAATGATGGCAACCTTGATGTGGTGTGTGCAGGAAATTCTTATGCACCTGAAGTGCAGGCGGGTCGTAATGATGCACAGGGTATACTTATATTAAAAGGCAATGGTAAAGGCAGTTTTGTTGCACACCGAACTGAATTTAATACAGCCAGTGATAACAAAGCTATCAGCAGTATTCAGTCTGTTGATGGAAGCAGGTTATTACTTATAAGCAGTAACTCGGGCTCTTTAAAAACTTATCGTGTTAACCAGCAAACAAAGCAAATTTCATTAACTGATGCAGATGTGTATGCTGTTATCACCAATAAAAATGGTAAAACATATAAAGAGGAATTTCAGTTTGGGAATTCTTATTTATCACAAAGCAGCAGAAGGTTGAATGTTGCAGCAGGAACAAAGTCTTTAATGATTTACGATAACAAAGGAAATAAACGGGAAGTTAAATTATGATATGTGTCCGGCATAAAATTTTCTTATTTTTTATTGTTACAGGGTTGGTTTCCTGTTCGCATAAAAAAACGTTGTTTGAATCATTGCCTTCTTCACAAACCGGAATTGATTTTATTAATAAAGTGGAAGAGAATGATAAGTATAATGTACTTGACTACATGAATATTTATACCGGTGCCGGTGTTGCAGCAGGCGATGTAAACAATGATGGGTTCGTTGATTTATATTTCAGTGGCAACCAAAACTCCGGCAGACTTTACATCAATAAAGGTAACCTGCCTGCCGGACACGCAGGTATTAAATTTGAAGATGTAACAGAAAAAGCTGGTTTAATAACGAACCGCTGGTGTACAGGTGTTTCAATGGTAGACATAAACCAGGATGGCTGGTTGGATATTTATGTAAATGTAGCCGGCAGCCCTAAGTTTGGCAACACCGCAAATCTGCTTTACATCAATAATGGCTTTTCTCCCTCTCCAAATGGAGAGGGCCGGGGTGAGGTTACTTTTAGTGAAGAAGCGGCAAAATACGGAATTGCAGATACAAGATTAACAATGAATGCTTCTTTCTTTGATTATGATAGAGATGGCGACCTGGATTTATTTTTAATAACCAATCCTGCCAATGAAAGGGTGAATGATGTAAACACCATCACTGAAATTCAGCAGCACGGCGAATCTCCGGGTACAGATATTTTGTACCGCAACAATGGTCCTGCCCCCTCTCCTAAAGGAGAGGGCCGGGGTGAGGTTACTTTTACAGATGTATCTAAAGAAGCAGGCATCTTAAAAGAAGGATATAGTTTAGGCGCCGCCATCAGCGATGTAAACAACGATGGATGGCCCGATATATATGTTTCCAATGATTTTTTAACAAGTGATATTTTATACATTAACAATGGTCATTCTCCCTCTCCAAATAAATTAAAAAATCCTATTTCCTTCTCTGAAGGAGAAGGTGCCCGAAGGGCGGATGAGGCAGAGGGTCGGGGTGAAGTTACATTCAGCGATAAAACACGTGAATGTTTAAAGCATACCAGTTTTGCTTCAATGGGCAATGATGTGGCTGATTTTAATAATGACGGGCTGCCTGATATTTATACATTGGATATGCTGCCTGAAGATAATTTCAGAAAGAAAATGATTATTCCGGCTGCCAGTTATGACAAATTTCAGTTGTTGTTGCAAAAGGGATATGAACCACAATACACCCGAAATGCGTTACAATTAAATAACGGCTCTTCTCCCTCTCCAAATGGAGAGAGCCTGTCCCGACAAGTCGGGAGCCGGGGTGAAGTAACTTTCAGCGACATTGCTTTTCTTTCAAACGTTAGCAGTACCGACTGGAGCTGGGCATCTTTATTTGCAGATTATGATAATGATGGCGATAAAGATTTAATGGTTACAAATGGATTTTACCGTGACCTCGGCGATCTGGATTATATTCATTACCAGGCAAAGCTCAATAACCCGATGGGTAGTCAATCTGCAAAGAGGGCGGAAAAATTAAAGGCTGTAAAAGCATTGGCAAATATTCCTTTGCAGGATTATTTATTTGAAAATAACAATGACCTCACATTTACCAAACGCTCCACTGATTGGGGATTTAATGAACCCGGTTTTTCCAATGGTGCCTGTTATGCTGATTTGGATAATGACGGCGACCTTGAGTTAATCATTAATCAGTTTAACGGCAAAGCAAAAATATTTAAGAACAATGCAAATGAGTTATTGAAGAATAATTATCTCTCAATAAAATTAAAGGGCAAGCAACTGAATAAAGATGCAATTGGCTCCAAAGTATATGTATTTACAAAAGGACAGATGCAAATGCAGGAATTAAATCCCTATCGTGGATATGAATCATCTATGGAGCCCGTATTGCATTTTGGTATTGGAAAAAATACTGTGGCCGACAGTATAAAAATTATTTGGCCCGGCGGGGAACAGCAAAAAGAAATTACAGTAAAAGCAAACCAGGTTATAAATATTGCATATGCAGCTACAACAAGGATTGACGATGCTGTTATGAAAAATAATTCTTCTTTCTTGTTTACAAACATCACCGGGAACAATGGATTAAACTATCATCATATTGAAAATGAATTTGTTGATTTTAAAATACAGCCGCTGTTGCCACACATGCACTCTAAGAACGGACCGGGCATTGCAACAGGCGATATAAACGGTGATGGCAGAGAGGATTTTTATATCGGCGCTGCATCAGGAAATAACGGGAGTTTTTTTATTCAAAACAGTAATGGAAATTTTTCTGAAAAAAAGTTGAAGAAAGATACTTTGTATGAAGATATGGGCGTATTGCTATTTGATGCAGATAATGATAACGACCTTGATTTGTATGTAGTGAGCGGTGGTTCAGAAAATACAGAAGGCACTGTAATGCAGCAGGACAGGTTGTATTTTAATAATGGCAAAGGAAATTTTACATATAAGCCAGAAGCATTGCCCGAAACAAAAGCCAGTGGCTCCTGCGTTGTGGCCTGCGATTATGATAAAGATGGTGATTTGGATTTATTTATTGGTGGAAGAGTGGTGCCGGGCAGTTACCCGTTGGCAGCGAAAAGTTATTTATTAAAGAATGATGCTGGAAAATTTTCAGACGTTTCTGCAACCGAATTACCCCAGCGAGGGAAAATAGGAATGGTTACTTCTGCACTTTGGTCAGATTATGATAATGATGGCTGGATTGACTTAATGCTGGTGGGAGAATTTATGCCCATTACATTTATAAAAAATGAAAATGGAAAACTTGCAATCAACTCACGAACTACAATTGATCATTCACAAGGCTGGTGGAACAGTATTGCTGCCGGCGATTTTGATGCGGATGGGGATATAGATTATATAGCAGGTAATTTAGGATTGAATAACCGGCATAAAGCAAGTGCAGTGCATCCGCTTTGTATATATGCCAAGGACTTTGATAAAAATGGTCGAATAGACCCGGTAATGTGTTACTATGTTCAGGGGGAGAATTATATTTATCCTACCCGCGATGAGATGATTAAACAAATGAATGCCTTTCGCGGACGTTTTCAAACATATGAATCCTATGCAAAAGCAAGCTTTGCTACTTCTTTTACCGAAGAAGAATTAGCCGATGCATACGTTCTGAAAAGCCAATGTTTCGAAAGTAGTTATATTGAAAATAAAGGCAACGGAATCTTTGAAAGAAAGATACTTCCGGCCCTCGCGCAAATGGCCCCGTTATTTGGTATGTTGAGCGGCGACTATAACAATGATGGACACCTGGATATACTGTTAACAGGAAATTCCTATTCCACAGAAGCATCTACTGGTTGGTATGATGCATTTACCGGATTATTATTATCCGGTAATGGGAAGGGAGATTTCAAACCAGTGCCGGGTACCATGTCTGGTTTTTTTGCAGATGGAGATGCTAAAGGGATGGCACAGGTAGTATTAGAAAATGGCAAAACGATAATTGTAAATGGAAACAATGCGGGGGTGGTAAAAACCTTCGCGGTAAATGCAGTAGCAGGAAAAAAAGTGAAAGTGAATTCAACAGATGCATATGCTATAATAACAAAAAAGGATGCAACCTCCTATAAGCAGGAATTTTATTTTGGTAATACCTATTTGTCTAACTCATCAAGAATAATGGTTGCGGGCAAGCATATAAAAAGCATTCAGATATTTGATAATACCGGCAAAAAAAGAGAAATCTATTAGTAAGATGAAAAAAATACCTTATATATCTTGCATACTGATTATTGTTTTGTTTGGCTGCAAACAAAAAACGGATGAAGTAAGATTGGCGGCATTTTGTAAAAATCAATTAACGCAGTGGAACCGGAAACTGACGCGGGTAATTATTACTGATATTTTTACTCCGCCTGTATGCAGCCGCATATATGCGTATTGTAATATTGCGGCGTATGAGGCTATGCGTGGTGCGGATACAGGCTACAAAACCTATGCGGGTATTTTGCACGATCTTACAGAAGTACCGCAGGTAAGTAGTGCCAATAAATGTTTTTATTCAATAGCTGGTATCATTGCCTTTAGTACAGCGGCGCAAAAACTGGTATTTAATAAAGACGCTGTGGTGGATATGGAGAATGAATACCTGGGCCAATTGAAGACAATAGTAAATGATAATGATCTTGTTGATAAATCAGTAGCTTTTGGCAGACAGGTTGGTAATCATATTACCGATTGGGCCGCAAAAGATGGCTACCTGCAAAGAACGTCCAGGCCGGGTTATATTGTTAATAAACAGCCCGGCCGTTGGCAACCCACTCCGCCAGATTATATAGATGCGGTGGAACCAAACTGGAATACGGTACGAACCTTTGTGCTTGATTCAGCAACGCAATTCGTATCGCCTTCCCCCACAAAATTTGATACAGTCTCAGGGTCGCAATTTTATAAAGAAGCAATGGAAGTGTACAAGGCCGTTAACAGCAAACAGCATATTGATATAGCAAAGTTCTGGGATTGTAACCCGAATGTTTCAGTAACACAGGGGCATGTTATGTATTTTCAGCAGAAAATATCTCCTGGTGGTCATTGGATACATATTACGGCATCTGTAACCGAAAAAGAAAATTATGATGAACTGAAAAAAGCATCTGTACTCTCTAAAGTAGCTATTGCCATCGCCGATGCGTTTATCAGTTGCTGGAGTACGAAATATACCTACTCGTTGCTCAGGCCCGAAACCTATATAAATAAATATATTGATAAAGACTGGAAACCACTCTTGCAAACACCGGCATTCCCGGAGTATACCAGTGGTCATAGTGTGGCTTCTACAAGCGCTGCAGCTATGTTAACGCATTTGGTGGGCAATAATTATTCATATATCGATTCAACAGAAATTATATTTGGTATGCCGATAAAAAAGTATAGTTCCTTTGAGGAAGCCGCACACGAAGCATGCATCAGCAGGATTTATGGAGGCATACATTATATGCCGGCGATCAATAATGGGATGGAAGAAGGTAAGAAAATAGGCAGTTATATAATTTCTAAACTAAATAAATAATATAGATTGCCATATACTTATTTAAAACAATTGATATAGGTTGCTTGTACCATTATTGGAGCACTTCGTATGACAGATGTTGTAACGGAAATAATAGAAATTCCATAAGTCAGCTATTTTACTTCATGTTTGAAATTTATAAAGCAACTGAAATGGAAATGGGTCCTCAGGCTTTTCTTTTTGATTTAAATGGTACGATGGTGGATGATATGAGTTATCATATAAAAGCATGGCATCGTATTTTTAATGAACTCGGAGCTGCTTTTAGTTTGGAAAGAACAAAGCAGGAATGTTATGGGAAAAATCATGAAATATTGGAACGGATTTTCCCGGGCCGTTTTTCGGAGGGTGAGAAAAATAAAATGAGTATTGAAAAAGAAATTCAATACCAAAAAGAATTTGCTCCACACCTTCGGTTAATTGATGGATTGCAAGAATTTTTAGAAAAGGCTGCTCAGCAAAAAATAAAAATGGCTATTGGTTCAGCAGCCATTTTATATAATATAGATTTTGTGCTGGATGGATTAAATATCCTGCACTATTTTGATGCAATTGTAAGTGCCGACGATGTACTGCGCAGTAAGCCCGATCCGGAAACCTATTTATCCTGCGCAAAATTAGTAGGAGTAGATCCAACGAATTGTATTGTTTTTGAAGATGCGCCTAAGGGTGTGGAATGTGCATTGAACGCGGGGATGCAGGCAGTAATTATTACGTCAATGCATCGGGCCGATGAGTTTCAACAATATTCTAATGTGCGTTGCTCGATAAAAGATTATCGTTTGGCCGATACTTCTATGTTGTTTAATTCTTAATAAAAGTAGAGCCATAAATTATTTGCTCGGCTTGTAGTGTTAGTGTATAAATACCTCGAGCTAGTTTCTGTATATCTATCACAAGCGTAGGCGTATTATTTACAATAGCTTGTTGTACTATTCTCCCAGAAATATCTGTAATAGAAAGCACCAATTCTTTTGAAATAATAGTATGTGCTATCCTAAGTTTTTGACCTGTAGGGTTTGGATATACTTGTAAATTATTTTTCGGCTCAAACTCTATCAATCGTACAGGACTATAAGTAGTTTTACCATTCTTATCAATTATTTTTAATCGATAATAATTATTCCCTGAAAGAGGGTTGAGGTCATTTGCCCCATAATTTGAGGGGAGTTTAGACAATCATGTAGTGGTACCGGAAACACTATTACAAACCAAACCTAACCCGGAAAAATAATCCTCTTTCCATAATTTGGTTAAAGCTGTATTCGAAAGAAACATTTACGTCATAAAAACTTACAATATCCAAACCAATCCCTTTTGTAAATAACCATCGGTTTAGCAATATATTGTTTCCAGGATAAGGGTGGTTTACATAGCCGGCATCAAACAACCCTTTTACAAAAAACTGAAGTGGTATTTGGCGAAATGCTTTCGGTAAAAATTTCAAGGTAGGTGTAAACGTAAATAGTTGCCTCTTTAAATTCATTTTTACAATTCCATATGCATTGCCATCAAGTACATATTCATCTAACCCCCTGAATAATTCTCTGTCGTTATATCCTAAACCTTTGTAAAGGATGAAAGGCTGATGCTTTGGTAAAAATAGTTTGCCATTAACCTGTGTATTGAAATAGGTTTTCTTAAATAGTTTTATGAAAATACCCGCCTCTACTTTTAATTGAGTAGTACCAATTCCATTTCTTTTACCAAAACCGCTTTGCATGAGTTCTGCAGAAAAAGATTTTCCTTTCAGCGGATACTGACGGTTATTGGTATGATTGTACGAAAACTGGTAGGAGAACTCAGGATATAAAATATTTTTTTTCCCATGTCCGAGATAACTATAGTTCAATTTTGCTATTGTATCTGCAATCATTTCCTGCATAAATCCACTGGTAAACGTATGCCGGGTATAAATATTTTTTCGAAACGTGTAGGAAAGGCTTCCTTCAATATGGCTCCTTATAAATTCATTGCTTTTAAAAAAAGTTTTCCGATCGAACATGGAAGCATAATTTACCTCGCGGTTCCTGCTAATTATTAATCGAAAGCCTATTTCATGCTGTTGTTTTCTGCCAATATTGGGTCGGTTGTAAAATATGCCACATGCCCTTGTGTATCCGGTTTGAAAACCAAATGCCAGGTTATCGTTATGACCGGTTATATTTTCATAAGCTAAGGCAAGTCCATAATTTACCCGTTCGAGGCTACGGTGCTGTTGTTTCCACCACAAATTAAAATTCTCGTCCGCCAACGAAAAAACCGGTGATGGAAAAATATACCATCGCTCCTTAACAGTTAGGAGGATGATCATCGATTGGTTGATGAGTGTTTGATAGGTTATGTCAACGGTTAAAAAAAGACTGGTATTTATTAATTGCTGTTTGGCTTTTACTAATAATTGATCTATTTCTGTTGTTGCTATACTGTCACCAATTGAAAAGCCAAGTTCACGATAAATAATAGAAGGTTTTGTTTTTTTATTACCATCTATAATTATATTGGCGATGCTTACTTTCGAAATATTGCTGGTATCTCCGGCAAAACTTTTGTTTAACACCGCTATTACCAGCAATAGGCTTAAAGGAAATAGCTTTAAAAATGTTGGATGAAGTAATCTCATAAAAGCTCTGATAGAGTGAAGCGAAAATAGGTTGGAGTTTTTGTTCTCAATTGTCGGCTGAGCGACAGTTGGTTTATTAGTACCTATTTGTTAAAATAAAGGCAAGATAAATTCTGGTCGTGTAAACGACCAATTATTCGTATTCCTGCAAATATTTTTACGCTGCTTTACTGATTGTTATGCCAACAAGGAGAGTTGGATCATGAATATTCTAGTGATTTATTTTGTAACTATCTAAAAAATTGCACAAAGATGAAAAAGCAAATAGGTTTACTATTGCTGATGGTGATTCTCGCATTGGCCGCATCCGCACAAAAGACTAAAAAATCAGAACAGTTTGCCGACCTGAGTATTGGTTTTGGCAGTTCATCGCAGGGAAGTATTAGCGCTGGATATTTTTATAATTGGAAGTTCGGCAAACGAAACAAATTATTTATCGGAACGGGGGCAAGGTTTAATGTTTACTACGGTAAAAAAATAAATTTTTTATCTGCACCGGCAAATCTTGCTTCTGAGGAAAGCAAAACGGATACATTGCTAGGAGCTAACCCAGGAATATATTCAATGAATGCGCTTATAAACCTTGGCTACAACTTTTCTTCTAAATTACAGGCTGGTTTCAATATTGATGTATTGGGTTTCTCTTTTGGGCCAGCGGGTTCTCCTACTTTTATTGGGAACGGTTCTACTATAAATACGAAAGCAAAACCTACGGGCTTTAACCTGCTACTTGTTGGAAACAATGACCGTGGTTCAATTAATTCTGAATTTTACATTCGATATAAAATTAATTCGCAAATTGGTGTGAAAGTAGCTTACGAATATTTTTTTACGGAGCTAACCACCACTACTAAAGTGCAAACAGTTCCAGAAAAAAATGACCGGTTCAGAAATAAAGCAAGTTTATTCAACATAGGTATATCTTACCATTTTTAATACATGTCTGATTAATTATTAAGTATGAAAAAGTTAGTAACTGTTCTATATTTTGGTTTATCTTTTTTTGCAGTGATTGCTCAGTCTTATTCTCCAATAGATATTCAATCAAAAATAAAATTTAGTATTAAAAATTTTGGAGTGGGTACGGGGGGAGACTTTAAGGGACTACAAGGTGCTATTGTATTTGATCCTGCTAATCTTGCAGTTTGTTCGTTTGATATGAGTATAGACGCAAAAACAATTGATACGGATATTGATTCCAGGGATAATCATTTGCGTAAAGAGGAGTATTTTGATGTAGCTAACTTTCCCAGGATTATTATTAAATCCACAAAAATTACACCGAGCACGAAGCAGGGTACATTATTTTTATTTTGTGATTTAACTATTAAAGGAGTTAAGAAAGCTGTATCATTTCCTTTTACTGCAACACCCAAAGACGGGGGATACCTGTTTGAAGGAAATTTTAAAATAAACCGTAGAGACTTTGGAGTAGGAGGTAACAGTATTTCATTGGGCGATAATCTAACTGTGTACCTTTCTGTTTTTGCGACAAAAAAATAAGTTTGAAATATGACTTTTGTTCAAATAGCCATACACGATTCCCTTGTAATGCTCGCAAATGCGGTGAATGCGTTAGATGATGAAATGTATTCAAGGCCGTTGCCCGTATTTTCAAGTGCTACCATCGGTCAGCACGTAAGGCATGTTATCGATATGTTTCATTGCCTGGATAGGGGATATGAAACCGGGCTTGTAAATTACGCAGAAAGAGAGCGGAATACTATTCTTGAAACCGACAGAGACTTTGTAAAAAAACAATTATATCTCGCAAATACAAATATTAATAAGCCGGATAAGAAAATTGTATTGGAAACACGTTATACAAAAAATAGAAAGACGGCAGAAATGGTTAATTCTAATCTACACCGCGAGTTACTTTATTTGCTGGATCATACTATTCACCATATGGCCCTCATAAAAATTGGAATAATGCAGGTTTCACCAATAAAATTACCTGCAGAATTTGGCGTAGCGCCATCGACCTTGCTTAACAAACAATTGAATACTGCCGAATAATTGATATATTGCTAAGAAGTGGAATGATCGTTCAAACAATTATTCACCCGGATATTTTCTAACTATTTTATAATGTCTGCCCACACAAAAATTACTACCAATCAGGATATTGATTCACGGATGTTAGTCATTCGCAATTATGATTTATTTGCTCACTTAACCGAGCAGGAATTTCAAGAACTTGATTTGGTTCATAATTTTATTGAAGCAAAAAAGGGCGATTATATTTATTTTGAATCACAGTTCCTGAATAAACTATTTTTTATTAAAGAAGGATTTATTAAGATTGGATATATCGATAATAACGGCAATGAAATTATTAAAGAAATTATCCAGAAAGGGGAAATCTTTGGCCAATTTACATTGGAACGAAACAATTTGAATGGGGAATTTGCTCAGGCACATAAGTCGGGTGTTAGTCTTTGCGCGTTTACCATCGAAAACTTTCAAAACATCTTAAATAATAATCATCAAATTGCTATCGCGTTCAGCAGGCAGGTAGGCAACAAACTTAGAAAAGTAGAAAACAGATTGATGAATATGCTGAATACAGATGTGAAAACACGACTGCTCCGTTTTTTTAAAGAACTGATTCACTCTAATATGGAATGCAGTACCGATAATCATTTTCTCATTGATAATTTCTTAACACACGATGATATTGCCCGCCTTATTGGAAGCAGCCGTCAAACAGTAACAGTAACTTTAAATGCGTTGGAGTTGAAGGGCCTTATTAAAATCAGTCGCAAACAAATAGAAATAGCAGATATAAGCGCTATTGAAAAAGCTGCCCTTTTATAAGCCACTTGTGCTATTTCGTAGAAAGTTACTGGCGTAAATGCCATTAAACACTTTCTTAATCCAAAATCTTTAAAGCAAGCATTAATTTCCCAAATCAGCTACTCCATACGTACCGCTAAACTGTTTGCACCAAACAATAACATACCGGTATTGTGTAATTGTAGTTGGCAATGCTATATTCCAGCTTTGTGCGCCACTCCGTTGCGTAAGACTCGCCACTTCAACTGCTCCATTAATATCGTTATCATTATTTCCAAGATATATTCGAAGGTCTGGCGGCCCGGTCATAACACTAAAATTAGAAGAGGTCTGAAGCTTTAATATACTATTTTCAATTTTTAATTTTGCCATGCCGGCACTTCCACTGCCCGAAAAATTTCCTTTGCGTATTACCTGCGCCATCACCGGCGCGCTTTGTATTCCTAAGGCAGTTACGGAAATAATAGATGTGCCATATGCTTTTGCGGTAGCTACTCCTCCCATACTAATTTCTACATTGGAAACACTATTACTCATCCACGAAAAACTAAGACCACTGATTGGGTTTCCCATATTATTTTTGCCAATGGCGGTTAGTGTAACCATTTCATTGAGCTTCAACTCAACGGAATCTGCTGGCATTATCATTACGGATGCTAATTGTGTATTGTTCGTAACAACAGTTATTAAGGCGGTGGCTGAAATAGTATTATAAGTTGCTTTAATTGCTGTTTGCCCGGGGCCAACTCCCGTTGCAATTCCCTGCTGGTTTACCGTTGCAATTGAATTATCGTTACTGCTCCAGTTAATAGTACCGGGTAAGGTAGCAGGCTGCCCCAATGTATTAAAAAATTTGAGCGTAAATTGAGCATTTGCTCCTGCCTCAATACTTTGAGTTGTTGGCGACATTTCCAGGCGCTCTGGTACGGTAGCGATGGGAGTGTCGGGTGTTTTTTTTGAACAAGATGCAAGTACTCCGATAGTAAACAACAGTATAATAATATTTTTACTCATGGTTGGCAGTTGAAAATTTATTTATTAATTAAAATTGTTACGTAACTATAAATCGTTTTGTAGAAATAATAAAGCAACACACAACTGATTAATATGTCTTTCTAAAAAACAAGTTTAGTTTATAGCATTTCAATCTTAAATTTATTCTTTTTTATGGGGTAGATTCGGTCGGATGAATGACAATTAAGATAGTTTCCAGAATTTTAACAAATAGCCGGTGTGTTTTCCATTCAGCTATTTTACAGCAATTATCAAACTTTTAAAAAAATCAATATTAAGATGTGTTCCCAGGCTTTTCTTTTTGATTTAAACGGTACTATGGTTGATGATATGAGTTATCATATCAATGCATGGCATCGTATTTTTAATGAACTCGGTGCTGCTTTTAGTTTAGAAAGAACAAAGCGGGAATGTTACGGAAAAAATCACGAAATATTGGAACGGATTTTCCCGAGGCGTTTTTCAGAGGCAGAAAAAAATAAGATGAGTATCGAAAAAGAAATTCAATATCAAAAAGAGTTTGCACCACATCTTCGGTTAATTGATGGGTTACCAGAATTTTTAGAAAAGGCTGCGAAACAAAATATAAAAATGGCTATTGGTTCAGCGGCCATCTTATTCAATATAGATTTTGTACTGGATGGATTAAATATTCGCCATTATTTTGATGCAATTGTTAGTGCAGACGATGTACACCGCAGCAAGCCCGATCCCGAAACCTATTTGTCTTGCGCTAAATTATTGGGAGTAGCTCCAGAGAATTGTATTGTTTTTGAAGATGCACCTAAGGGAGTGGAATGTGCTGTTAATGCCGGAATGCAGTCTATCGTACTAACTACCATGCATATTTCGGAAGAATTTTTAAACTATCCAGGCATTCTCCTGTGCGAAAAGAATTATCTAACAATCAATCCAGCATTACTTCTTCAAAAAAAAAGGCCCCTGTAAAATCAGGAGCCTTATGCTAAAAAAATGAATCTTTAGTTAGTATTACCAGAAGCGAACATAGATCAGCGTAATAATAAGTAAGGTAACTACTACTAATGCAATTGTAGATGGTTTTAATTTAAACATGCTGCTGTCTATTTCAAGCCCCTTCGGATTAATTTTTGGTCCTGCCAGGCTGATACCAACCATCGCCAATACTGTTAAGAAGAACGACCAACCCATATTTAATAAAAATGGAATTTCAATTACTGTTTTTAAAACACCTTTTTCCATTTTCTGGTATTCATAGGCGGTATACATCCAGGTTTCTTTTCCAAACAAATCAACGGCATAGTTATTAAAGAATATAGCCAATACAAAACCCATTATCAGGCCAACCAATGCTGCAGTTCCTGTGGTGCGCTTCCAAAAGAAACCAAGAATAAACATAGCAAATACACCGGGGCTGATAAAGCCAGTATATTTTTGAATAAAGGTAAAGCCACCTTCTCCGCCAATTCCCAATAAATCTTTCCAGGTAAACAGGATGGCAATGATCATTGAAATCAAAACAGTTAATCTGCCGGTCCATACCATTTTCTTTTCATCAGAATTTTTATTGATATACTTTTTGTATATATCCAATGTAAAAATGGTTGAAATACTATTGGCCTTACCTGCTAATGATGCAACAATAGCTGCAGTAAGTGCAGCTACTGCCAATCCTTTTAATCCTGCTGGTAAAAAAGCAAGGATTGCAGAATAAGCTCCATCTTTTCCTCCTTCAAAACCTGGTAATTGATTATTCTTATATAATACATAAGCAGCAATACCGGGTAACATCACAATTAAAGGCATCATTATTTTCATAAAACCTGCAAATAAAATTCCTTTGCGTGCAGTTTCTAAATTAGCACCTAATGCCCGTTGAGTAATGTATTGGATGCAACCCCAGTAATTGAGGTTAACGATCCATTGTCCGGCAAAATACATCGCGATGCCCGGCAATACCACATACTTCTGAATATCCAGGTTTTCCGGCATATTTATCGTGGAGGTGGTAACGGTAGGTTTGGGCAAAATCATATGAAAATGTTCAGGTGCCTGACCCAGTAATGTTTTAAAACCATCAATTACACTTCCGTGGGCAACTCCATTAATTCTTTCGTCAACAATCTGGAGAGCCAGGTAAATAGTTGCAAGGCCGCCGATGATTAATACAGCTACCTGTATTACATCGGTATAACCAATTACTTTCATACCACCCAATGTAATTAAAAGTGCCATTGCCATTAATACGATCATTACCAGGTGTAAATATTTTTGATCGGGGCCACCTCCTAATAGTTGATCGATGGCTACAGAACCCAAATAAAGTATGGACGTAAAATTTACAAACACATACAAGAAAAGCCAGAAGATGGCCATTATTAAAGAAACAGTTTCATTATACCGTTGTTTTAAAAACTGCGGCATGGTATAAATCTTATTCTTTAAGTAAATTGGAATAAACCAGATGGCGATGATAACAAGTGCAACGGCTGCAATCCATTCATAAGCCGCTACGGCAATACCTACAAAAAATCCTTCGCCACTCATTCCAATAAATTGTTCGGCACTAATATTCGAAGCAATGAGTGAGGCTCCAATGGCCCACCAGGTTAAAGAACCTTCTGCCAAAAAAAAATCGTGGGTATCCATCGTTGCTTTTTTCTTCCGTTGGTAAATCCAGTAACCATAGGCGGCAACAACTATAAAATAGATTAAGAAAACAATGTAATCAATCGATGCTAATCCTTTCATAATGGCAGTTTTGGTTTTTAAATATAAGGCCTTTTTTGTTAATCTATTTATAGGTTATTTCATTCCATCTCAATTCATTTTTAAGAGAAGGCAAGGTTGTTTCTTTTCCAATCAATACCATTTCAATGCCTGCCATTTCAGCAAAATCCTGCAGATGCCCGGCTGTTAGGTTTTGACTATACACCGTATGATGTGCGCCACCCGCTAAAATCCACGAAGCACAACCTGTTTCCATATCCGGCATGGGTTTCCACAATACTCTTGCCACAGGAAGTTTTGGAAGCACTTTTGCTGGTTTTACAGCTTCTACCTCGTTTACCAATAACCGAAAACGATTTCCCATATCAACCATCGATGCATTTAACGCTGTACCTCCGCCTGCATTAAATACTAACCTTACGGGATCTGCTTTTCCTCCAATACCGAGCGGATGAATTTCGCAGGTCGGCTTTTGCGCAGCGATACTTGGGCATATTTCCAGCATATGTGAGCCCAGTACTAAATTATTTTTTGG
The DNA here is from genome assembly GCA_031378605.1 of Chitinophagaceae bacterium. GTDB lineage: Bacteria > Bacteroidota > Bacteroidia > Chitinophagales > Chitinophagaceae > Endoryza. The sequence continues at coordinate 16,673 of JANNEK010000186.1, forward strand.
TTCAAAATGATAAGTATAGTCTTCCATAAATGAATTTCCTCCGGGCAAACCGCTGCCCATAACTTTCATGGCTCTCAATAATGCTGCTGTTTTCCAATCTCCTTCAGCGCCAAACCCATAGCCATCCCCCATTAAACGTTGCGTAGCAATGCCGGGTAATTGCAAAAGGCCATGTAAATCTTCAAATGTATCTGTATATCCTTTAAAGTCTCCGGCTTTAAGAAATGAACGAATACCCAATTCAATTTTTGCTGCATCGCGTAAGGATTGATGCTGATTGCCACCTTTTTTTAAAGATGCACTTAGTATATATGCTTTTGCATAAGTATCAACTAACCCATCAATAGCTTTTGTGGTAATTCGATTGATGGATGCAGCAAGATCGCCAATGCCATATGTGTTTACGCTATAACCGAATTTCAACTGTGCTTCTACTTTATCACCTTCGGTTACTGCTACCTGTCGCATATTATCCCCGAAGCGAACAAATTTTGCCTGTTGCATATCGTGCCAGGCGGCTGCGGCACGGCTCCAGGTATTTATTTTTTCCTGAATAGTTGGGTCTTCCCAATGGCCCACCACTACTTTACGTTGTAAACGCATACGGGTCATGATATATCCAAATTCACGATCGCCATGTGCACTTTGATTCAGGTTCATAAAATCCATATCAATACTACTCCATGGTATATCACGATTAAATTGAGTATGTAAATGACAAAGTGGTTTTTGTAAAATCTTTAATCCATTAATCCACATTTTAGCAGGCGAAAAAGTATGCATCCAGGTAATAATGCCAATACAATTTTTTGTAGTGTTAGCTTCAACTATAATATTGTAAATTTCTTCGGGCGTTTTTACAACGGGTTTAAATTTTACCTGTACAGGGATATGCTTTGATTTATTTAAAGCATCGGAAATCTTTTTTGAATGAGTAGCTACCTGGCGGAGGGTTTCTTCACCATAGAGATGCTGACTGCCGGTGATAAACCAAATTTCGAATTTTTTCAGATCAGGCAAAATCATATATAGTTGTTTTAAGTGAATAGCTACATGGATGCAACGAATAGGTACGGATCAAATCAGTTGTATCCGCGTTCCTATTTTAGTTTATAGGAACACTGATGGAACGGATGCAACGGATAGTTACGGATTAAATCAGTTCAATCAGTTGTATCCGTGTTCCCTTTGAATTTGATAGGAACACTGATGGAACGGATGCAACAGATAGTTAAGGATCAAATCAGTTTTATCAGTTCAATCAGTTATATCCGCGTTCCCATTTTAGTTGATAGGAACACAGATGGAACGGATGCAACGGATAGGTACGGATCAAATCAGTTTTATCAGTTCAATCAGTTATATCCGCGTTCCCATTTTAGTTGATAGGAACGCTGATTGAATGTATGCAACGGATAATTACGGATCAAATCAGTCTTATCAGTTATATGCGTGTTTCCATTTTAATCGATAGGAACACTGATAGAACGGATGCAACGGATAGTTACGGATCAAATGAGTTTTATCGGTTTAATCAGTTATATCCGTGTTTCCATTTTCGTTGATAGGAACCTTATTGAACAGATATAGCGGAGATAAATATGTTAATTAATAACTACCGTAGCTTTTTGTATTCATTTTCAAAAATTTTTCTTTTAAACTCTGGTTTTTTGCCAAAGTTTAATAAAAGTCCCACTTCTTTGTCTGTAGCTTTTAAATAATTTAAAAGTTGATGTTCATGTTCTTCAACAATTGCTTCCGCAGCTTTTAATTCAATTATTATAATATTGTTTACAAACAGGTCGGCGTAATAATCTCCTACCTGATAGCTATCATAATATACTTTTATAGGAACCTGCTTCACAGCATTTAAACCATGCTTTGGCAATTCAATTAATAATGCATTTTCATATACTTTTTCAAGAAACCCATAACCTAAAATAGTATATACATTGTAAAATGCTCTAATTATTTTATCTGTTATCTCCTTATGCAATAACTCCATGTTTATTAATTTATTAAATCTACGCATTGAATCAAATCAGTTTTATCGTTTCAATCGGTTATATCCGTGTTCCCATTTTAGTTGATAAGAACGCTGATTGAATCTATGCAACGGATAATTAAGGATCAAATCAGTTTTATCGGTTCAATCAGTTATATGCGTGTTCTCATTTTAATCGATAGGAACACTGATAGAACGGATGCAACGGATAGGTACGGATCAAATCAGTTTTATCGTTTCAATCAGTTATATGCGTGTTCTCATTTTAATCGATAGGAACACTGATAGAACGGATGCAACGAATAGGTACGGATCAAATCAGTTTTATCGGTTCAATCAGTTATATCCGCGTTCCCATTTTAGTTGATAAGAACACTGATAGAACGGATACAACGGATAGTTACGGATCAAATCAGTTTTATCGGTTCAATCGGTTATATCCGCGTTCCCATATTAATTGATAGGAACACTGATGGAACGGATAGTTAAGGATCAAATCAGTTTTATCGGTTCAATCAGTTATATCCGCGTTCCCATTTTAGTTGATGGGAACACTGATAGAATGAATGCAACGGGTTTGTACAGAATAATTCTTTTTATTGACCATAATAACTATCGGGTCCGTGTTTTCGTTCAAAATGTTTTTTGCGTAAGGTTTTTTTTAATTTTGATACATCCGGGTTTATTTGTTCGGTTAGCCATGCCATCTGCGCTAATTGTTCTAATACTGCTGCATTATAAACCGCTTTCTTTCCATCAATACCCCAGGTAAATGGCGCATGATTACCCACCAGCATCATTTCTACTTCTTCATAATTCAATTGTTTTTCTTTAAAACAGTTTATTATTTGAAAACCGGTTTCATATTCATAATCTCCCTTAATCATTTTATCGCTCATCGGAGGGGCACAGGGTATATCCACCGTATTATGATCTGCATGTGTAGTACCATAAATAGGAATATCTCTTAGCGATTGTGCCCAGGCGGTAGCATAGGTTGAATGAGTATGAACAATAGCGCCAATTTTTTCCCAATGCGAATATAAAACCGCATGTGTTTTGGTATCAGAAGAGGGTTTAAGGTTTCCTTCAACCGTATTGCCATCAAAATCTACAATTACCATATTCTCTATCGTTAAATCGGTATAAGGAACCCCACTTGGCTTGATGGCAAATACTCTTTGGGTTCTATCTGCGATACTTACATTGCCAAAAGTAAAAAGCACCAATCCCAGTGAGGGCAATTGCATATTTGCATGATAGGCTTCTTCTTTAATTTTTTGATAATTACTCATTGGTTGTATAATATATAAAGACACTTATTAAAAAAATGCAAAAGATCAATACCGGATCAAATCGGTTATATCCGCGTTCCAGTATTAATGGATAGGAACACTGATAGAACGGATACAACGGATAATTACGGATCAAATCAGTTTTATCGGTTCAATCAGTTATATCCGCGTTCCCATTTTAGTTGATAAGAACGCTGATTGAATGTATGCAACGGATAATTACGGATCAAATCAGTTTTATCGGTTCAATCAGTTATATCCGTGTT